>SKNP01000023.1 GCA_007120485.1 Nitriliruptoraceae bacterium | reverse complement strand
GGAGCTGCGGTTCCGGCCGGAGCTCGTGGTTCGGGCGTCCACCGGCGCGGCACCCGGGCGGTCCGTTCCACCCGCAGCGGTCGCCGGGGCACGCGACGCCTGACGGCGAACCGCCGACCGGATGCGCGGTCAGCCTGCGGGCCACGACCCCACGCCGACGGGGTGGTGCTCAGCAACCGCTGATGGCGCCCTCGCTGCGCGGATCGCTGCCGCCGGCGTAGCCCGTCGCGGTGACCTCGATCGCGTGGGCATGCCCGGCGTGGTGGTCGAACGGCCCCATCGTGTCCACGACGTGCCCGCGGGCGCTGAGCCCGGCCACCAACGAGGAGGGCACGCGCGACTCCACCTGCACGCTGCCGTCGGCGACGTCGACGACGAACCGGGGGGCGTCGATCGCGTCCTGGACGCCTGCCCCGCGGTCGAGCAGCTGCGAGAGCACCTGCAGGTGGATCTGCGCTTGCGCGTCCCCGCCCATGGTGCCGAACACCAGCCACGGCTCCCCGTCGCGCAACGCGAGCCCCGGGATCAGGGTGTGCATCGGCCGCTTGCGGGGTGCGATGACGGCGGGGTCGTCCGGATCGAGGCTGAAGTGGGCACCGCGGTCGTGCAGACCGATCCCGGTACCCGGGACGACCACGCCGGAACCGAACCCGACGAAGTTCGACTGGATCAGGCTGACCAGGAGCCCGTCGCCGTCGGCGGCGCAGAGGTAGGCGGTGCCGCCCGGAGCGGGACGCGGCGGCGGCCACGGGCCCGCACGGTCGGGATCGACCGACGACGCCATCGCGGCGACGCGGTCGGGGTCGAGGAGCTGGCGCGGACCGGTCCGCATCGCGTCGGGATCGGCCAGGTGCTCCTGCCGGTCAGCCATCGCCAGCCGCGTCGCCTCCAGCTGCAGGTGCGTGGCCAGGCGGGGGTCGTCGGGCAGCGTCCCGAGCGCGTCGAGGACGGCCAGCATCGTGAGCGCCGTCACGCCCTGCGTGGGCGCCGGGAGCTCGAGGATCTCCGCGGTGCGGAAGCGGCCGCGCAGCGGCTCGACCTCCTCGACCCGGTGAGCGGCCAGGTCGTCGAGCGTCATGGTCGACCCGTGTGCCTGCAGCGTGTCGACGATCCGCTCAGCGATCGGCCCCCGGTAGAGCCCGTCCGGGCCGCCCTCCGCCAGGGCGGCCAACGTGGCCGCAAGCTCCGTCTGCACGAACCGCTCGCCGGCCCGCATCCGCCCGTAGGTCTCCTCCCAACCCGGCTGACCAGCCAGCCGGGTACGTACCCGATCCGGGTACCGCGCGGCGTGCTCGGAGACCGGGAACCCATCGGCAGCCAGCCGGCGAGCCGGCCCGACCAGCTCGCCGAACGAGCGCGAACCCCACCGGTCGAGCAGGTGGAACCAGCCGGCCACCGCCCCCGGCACCGTCACCGGCAGGGCACCGAACATCGGCATGCCGGCCGTGCCGGGGAACGAGGTCTCGGGGTCACCGTGACCGGCCTCGATCGCCGACTGGACGGCCTCCGGCGTCGCCCCGGACGGAGCTCGACCGATGCTCATCACCCCGTTGGCTCGCCCGTCCCAGACGATCGCCAGCAGATCGCCACCGACGCCGCAGTGGTAGGGGGTCACCACCGACAACACCAGGTTGGTCGCGACCGCCGCATCGACCGCGTTGCCGCCATCGGCGAGCACGGCCTGGCCAGCAGCGCTGGCGAGGTGGTGCGGGCTGGCCACCGCCCCCGTCGGGAAGCGTCGGGTATCGGCCACGGGAACTCCTCGGGGAGGGGACGGCGCAGGCTAACCGGTGGTACCCGACGCGATCGGGACCGCTGCGCCGCTTACCCTGCCCACGCGGTCCACGGACGCGAGGCCGTGGATGCGGACGCCGAGGTGGCCCAACTGGCAGAGGCGGTGCCCTTAAAAGGCATGCAGGTGTGGGTTCGAATCCCACCCTCGGCACGTACAGGCGTTGGAACGGCGACGTGCTGCGGCGCTGGTGGCGACCGGTGCCGCCGGATGCTCGGCTGCCGCGGCTGACGCGACCCCGGCCCCGACCTCGGGATCGGACCTCGGCGGCGGCCCTCGGCCTGGCTCAGGTGCCGGTGGCCGGCTCCGTCGCGATGTCGGCCTGGTCGGGCGTGCCCGCGTCGCCGGCCCGGTCACCGGTGGTCAGCCGCACCAGCGACCCGGCCCCGAACGGGGAGCGTCCCCGTACCTCCACCCCGGCCGCACGCCACACCGCGGCCGGGAGCCCCACGTCGGCGAGGTAGAGGTCGCCGAGGTAGGCATGGACGATGCGCGGCTGCATCCCGACGGTGGGCAGGCCGAGCGCGACGGTGACGTCCGCGGTGACGGACGCCCCCCGCAACCCCTCGTCGGCGCCGACCCCGCTCGGGAGCTCGAGGGCGACGACGGGCACGTCGTGCCGGCGCAGCCAGACGACCGCGGTCTCCGGCAGCTCGCGCAGGGGCGGCTCGGCACCGACGCCGAGCACGGCGTCGACGACCAGTTCGCCCGGCGGCGCGCCCGCGTCCGGATCCTCCGCGAGCGGCTCGACGCGCACGCCCGCGTCGCGGAGCACGTCGACCTGCTCGAGGTGGCGTGGTTCGCCGACGGTTCGGACCTCCACCTCGGCGTCGCTACCGGCCAGGAGCCGAGCCGCGGCCAGCCCACCGGCCCCGTTGCTGGACGGGCCCGCCAGGATCGTCACCGACCGGCCAGCGAGATCCCCGTCGAAGAGCCGCCGGACGACGTCGACCAGCGCCCGCCCCGCCTGTTCGGCGCGGACCAGCGGGGTGATGCCTCGGTCATCGAGCCACGCACGCACCGCCTTGACCTCAGCGGCGGTCACGTGGGGGACGACCTCCTGAGCCAGGGCCGGCAGGTCACCGCGCAGCCGCGGACGGCGCTCCCACGCCGGCGCGGACTCCCAGGGGCGGACCGCCAGGTCGTCGCCGAGGTCCTCGGGTCGCAGCCCGTCGCTCCAGCCTTCGACCGCGGTGTCCAGGAGCAGCCCGAGCACCGCGGCGGTCGCCCCCCACAGCAGGTCGTCGTCGAGCTGCCACGCCCAGGTGGAACCCCGCAGCGACAGCGGGGTGTGCCGCCACCGGTCGCGGTCGAGCAGGTGGGCGAGGGGGACGTGGAGGACCTCGTCGACCTCCCATGGGTTCTCGGTCAGCTCGTGGGGTTCGCGCCAGCGGCCGAGCAGCGGCACCACCCAGAACCGGGACGGCGGGATGTAGAAGGTCGGACCGGCCCCGACCATCTCCACCGTCTCGCGGCGGAGACCGATCTCCTCCTCCGCTTCGCGCAGCGCCGCCTCCTCGACCGACTCACCGGGGTCGAGACGGCCGCCGGGGAAGGACAGCTGCCCGGGATGTGACCGCAGGTCGCGCCGCCGTCGCGTCAGCACGACCCGGGGGCCGTCCGCCGCGGCCTCGATCAGCACCAGCACGGCCCCGACCCGCGCGTCCGGCGGCGGCGTGCGCTGCTCGGCGGGAACCTGCTCGAGCGCGAGCTGCAGCCGGGGCCAGAACGTGGCCGCATCCAGCGCACCGCTCACCGTGTCACCTCCGTCGCATGGCAGCGTAGGCCCGGGTCGGGCCTCACCCGGACGCTGTGTCGTCGTCCTCGGGCGCGATCGGCTCGACCGGGAAGAGGTGGAACTGCGCCACGACCCGGGCCGCGTCCGCCGGCGGTTCCCGGTCACGCAACGCGTCGGCGTGTCGCTGGAGCACCTCCAACACCTCCTCGCGCATGGCGACCATCTCCTCGGCGGTCGCGACCACACGCGTGGTGTTGCTCACCGAGGAGCTGATCCAGGCCTGGTCCCAGGTGGGCGCCGCCTCGAACCAGCGTTGGAGCTGCGTGGCGTAGCCGCGCCAGAGCTCCTGGCCGGCCGCGCGGAGGTCCCGTGCGGACTCCGGATCGTCCAGGAACCGCTGGCCTTCCAGTCGGAAGCCACCCGGACGCACCTGCCACCAACGCTCCCGCTTGCTCCCCTGCTCGGCCTCCTCGATGAAGCCGTGCCGCGCGAGGAAGCGCAGGTGGTAGCTGGTCGTGCCGCTGCTCTCACCGACGCGCGCAGCCAGCTGGGAGGCCGTCGCCGGCCCGCCGTCGGAGAGCAGCTCGTACATCCGCACCCGCAACGGATGCGCGAGGGCCTTGAGGGCCGCCGCGTCGACCGACATCGGCTGGTCCGGCTCGGGCGCTGGCTCCTCGGCTGGCATGGCTGGCATGGCTGGCCTCCGGTCACGGGCGTCCCGTGCGCGCGGACCCGGGACGCCGAACGCGCACCGTCGCACATCTCGACCCACTTCCGCAAACGACCATTTGCAAAGTTCTCTTTGCAGAGCTATGTTCGCAAACATCTCTCTGCATCGACCATCGGGGACGCCGTGACCTCGCTCGGACCGACCTTCAACCGGCTGTGGTCGGCGACGACCACCTCCAACCTCGGTGACGGGATCGTGCTCGTCGGCGCGCCCCTGCTCGCGATCCAGCTGACCCGTGAACCCGTGGCGGTCGCCGGGGTCCAGGCCGCCTTCACGCTGCCGGCGCTGGCCTTCGCCCTGCACGCCGGCGCGCTCGCCGACCGCCGTGATCGGCGCTCGCTGCTGCTGGTCGCCGCCGCGCTGCGTGCGGTCGCGCTGCTGGGCGCCGGGATCGGGGCGGCGGTCGGGCTGCTGCCCCTGTCGGTGCTCTACCTCGCCGTGTTCGCGGTCGGGATCGGTGTCGTCGTGTTCGACACCACCACCCAATCGACGATCCCCGACGTGGTCGCGCCCGACCAACTCGGGACCGCCAACGGACGGATCATCGGCGCACAGACGGTGATGAACAACTTCGTCGGCGCCCCGCTGGCCGGCGTGCTGGTCGGTACGGCCGCTGCCAGCGTCCTGCTGGGACCGGCCCTGCTGTACGCGGTCGCCGCGCTGTTGCTCCTGCGGCTCCCCCGCCGTGCCGCGCCCTCGGCCCCACCGACGACACGGATGCGCGAGGACATCGCCGAGGGCCTCCGCGTCCTGCGTGGTCACGCCGCCCTGCGCTCGATCGGGCTCCTGGTGGGACTGCTCAACCTCGGCAACGCCGCCTACTTCGGGGTGTTCGTGCTGTTCGTCGTCGGTGAGGACGCCCCGATGGGACTCCCCGAGATCGCGTTCGGTGGGCTCGCAGCGGCCTTGGCCGCCGGCAGCGTGACGGGGTCGTTGGTGGCGGGCCGCCTCGAACGGGCCCTCGGCCCCCGACGGGTGCTGATCGGCGGCGTCGCCGCAGCCAGCCTGCTGATGCTGGTTCCCGTGGTGACCGCGGCGGTCCTGCCCATCGCGGTGTTCGCGTTCCTGCTCGGTGCGGCGTCCCTCGCCGTCAACGTCGTGTCGGTCACCAGCCGGCAACGCGTCGTGCCGAGGCGGCTGCTCGGCCGCGTCAACGCCGCCTTCCGGCTGCTGGCCACGGGCGCGATGCCGGTCGGCGCCGCGCTCGGTGGGGTCATCGCCAGCGCGTTCGGTCTGCGGCCCCTGTTCATCGCGGTCGTGGTGCTGCAGCTCGGTGCCCTCGCCCTGCTGCAGCGACCGATCCGGGACGCGGCGCTGCTCACGCCGCTCCCGGACCCCAGCGCGGATGACGAGGCCACGGCGGTCACCGCGCACGGGTGACCTTCGGGATCGGCCAGACCGGGTCGGTCCCGCCAGGCCGCAGGTCAGCGCAGCGAGGCGACCAGGCCGTCCAACCCGTCGGCTTCGCTGACCACCAGGTCCTGGAGGCCGTAGCGCTGCAGGACCACGTCGAGCACCAGGGCACCCCCGTGGATCACGTCCTCGCGGCCGGGCTGCATCGGCCCGAGTTGCGCCCGGTCAGCGGACGGCATCGAGGCCAGCTGGTCGCTGAGCCGATGGAGCTCGGCGGCCGGCACCCGCGTGCCGTGGATCGCCGCCTCCTCGTACACCTCCAGCTCACGGAACAGCGCGCCCAGCGTGGTCGCGGTCCCGGCCACGCCGACCAGGGCCCCGACCTCGTCGAGCGAGACGCCGTGGTCGGCGAGGTCACGATCCGCGACCGCCAGCAACCGGTCGACCATCCCGCGCGCGTCGGCGAGTTGCGACGCCGACGGCGGGTCGTCCGACAGGTGGCGTTCGGTGATCCGCACGCACCCCAGCTGCATCGAGGTGCTGCCGACCAGGCGCCCGTCCGCATCACCGACGATCAGCTCCGTCGAGCCACCGCCGACGTCGATGACCGCGGTCGGACGTGCCACCTCGACGGCCGTGGTCGCCCCGAGGAAGGCCAACGACGCCTCCTGGTCCCCGCTGAGGACCTCCGGGCGGAGGCCGGTGGTGCGCTCGACCGCGTCGAGGAACCGGTCGCGGTCGGCGGCGTCCCGTACCGCGGCGGTCGCGGCGATGCGCACCGCCCCGTCGACCCCGTGGGCGGACCAGAGGTCCTGGTAGCGACCGATCGTGCCGACGGTGTGCTCGAGGGCCGCATCGTCGAACCGGCCGGCCG
>SKNP01000300.1 GCA_007120485.1 Nitriliruptoraceae bacterium | reverse complement strand
TCGACCGAGGCCAAGGACCGCGGCATCGCCGGTGAGGACGTGATCCTCGTCCGTCCGGAGACCTCCCCCGAGGACCTCGAGGGCATGGTCGCGTCGGTCGGCCTGCTGACCTCACGCGGTGGCCTGGTCAGCCACGCGGCCGTGGTCGCTCGTGGCTTCGGGAAGCCGGCGGTGTGCGGCGCCAGCGAGCTGCGCATCGACGCGAAGGCGGGCACCGTCACCGTCGGTGACACGGTGCTGCGCGCCGGCGACATGCTCTCGATCGATGGGACCACCGGCCAGGTCACCCCTGGCGAGGTGGAGTTGGAGATCCCCGACGACGACCCGAAGGTCGCGCAGCTGCTCGCGTGGGCGGACGACCGGCGGGAGCTGCACGTCTACGCCAACGCGGACACCGCGGACGACGCGACGCGGGCGCTGGCGGCGGGCGCGGAGGGCATCGGGCTGTGCCGCACCGAGCACCAGTTCCTGGGTGATCGGTTGCCGCTGATCCAGCGCATGATCCTGTCGCGGTCGGACGAGGAGGAGCGCGAGGTCCTCGTCGAACTGGAGCAGCAGCAGCGGGAGGACTTCACGGGGCTGTTCGAGGTGATGGACGGCAAGCGGGTCGTGATCCGCCTGCTCGACCCACCGCTGCACGAGTTCCTGCCGGATCTGGAGGAACTGCACATCAAGGCGGCGATGGACGAGATCACCGACCAAGAGCGCGTGCTCATGGAGGCGGCGGAGCAGCTCAAGGAGCACGACCCGATGCTGGGCGTCCGCGGCATCCGGCTCGGCGTCCTGCGGCCGGAGGTCTACCGCGCCCAGGTCCGCGCCATCCTCGGCGCGGCTGCGGATCGCACCCGGGCTGGCGGACGGCCGCTCCCGGAGATCATGCTGCCGCTGGTCGGGACCTCCCAGGAGCTCGAGTGGGGTGTCAACCTGATCCACGAGGTCGCCGCGGAACTGCGGGCCAAGGGTGAACCCGAGGTGGAGTACACCACCGCCTCGATGATCGAGACCCCGCGGGCAGCCTTGCGCTCCGGTGCGCTCGCTCCCCACGTGGATGCCTTCTCGTTCGGGACCAACGACCTGACGCAGCTGACGTTCGGGCTCTCCCGGGACGACGTCGAGGCGACCTACACACCACGGGCGCTGGAGCTGAAGCTCCTGCCGGTGGACCCCTTCCGAACGCTCGACCCGGACGGGGTCGGACGGCTCCTGCAGCTGGCGGTCGACGAGGGTCGTGAGGCCAAGCCCGACCTGGTCACCGGCATCTGCGGCGAGCACGGTGGCGATCCCGACTCGATCCAGCTGGCACACAAGCTCAATCTGACCCACGTGTCGTGCTCCGCCTCGCGCGTCGAGGTGGCACGGCTGGCGGCGGCACACGCAGCGATGGAGGTGACCGGACCAGCGAGTTCCGCCTGAAACCTCCGACCCGATCCGGTGGGATGGTGCGCTCTCCCCATCCCTCCCTCCCCCGGATCGGGTCGGATCTCACCGACGCGGAGGGTGCGGCTCCGCGTCCCGGCCGCGGGGCGACCACCCAAGGTGGCGCCTCGCGGCCATCCATGTGTCAGGCGCGCCGCACGACGACCTATCGTGGTGGTATGGAGCGGATGCACCACAGCGTGCTGCACGGGCTGGCCGTCTTCCGGTGGCTGGCCTGGGTGTGGATGGCCACGGTGCTGGTGCTGGCGCGCGGCAACCTCGTTGCTCCCGCCACGGCGGTCGCGCTCGTCGCCGCCGCGCTGCTCGTGACCGTGTGGCTGACCGTGCTGGTCCGCCGGTCGCCCGAGCGAGCCGTGAGCGCACCAGCGTTCGGCGTCGAGGTCGGGGTCGCCCTTGCGCTCCAGCTCGCCGACGGGTTCGTCTACCGGGCCCCGCACGTGTTCACCACCGAACAGCCGCTGGGGGTGGGCTGGCCGCTGGCGGCCGTGCTGACCGCGGGCGTGGCCTTCGGGCCGCTGGTCGGTGGCGCGACCGGGGTGGCGCTGGGGGCCGCCCGGGCGATCAGTTCGATCGCGAACGTCACGCCGTCGCCGGATCCGTGGTTGGGCGTGCTGACCCCGGAGCAGGTGCTGTCGCTGGTGACGACCACGGTGCTGTACGTGCTGGCCGGCGGGATCGCGGGCTACGCGGCCAGGTTGCTCCGTGCCGCTGAACGACGTGTGACGGAGGTCGAACGCGAGGTCGCCACGCTCCAGGCGCGTGAGGACGTCGCTCGGCGGTTGCACGATGGCGTCCTGCAGACGCTGGCGATCGTGGAGCGTCGCGCCGACGACCCGCAGCTCGCGAAGCTCGCCCGTGACCAGGAACGCGATCTGCGGGCCTACCTGTTCGACGACCCGGGTGCCGAGGTGGTCGGCGCCGGCGGTCTCGGTGCGGGCCTGCGCAGCGCGGGCGCCCACAGCGAGGAGACCTACGGGCACCGCGTGGAGGTCCTCGTCCCCGATGACCTCCCGGACGTGGACGATGACCTGGTCGTCGCGCTGCTCGGGGCGGTCGGCGAAGCGCTGACCAACGCCGGCAAGCACGCCCAGGCGCGTCGGGTGGTCGTCTACGCCGAGCCTGACCAGGACGGTGGGCTGACGGTCGCCGTCCACGATGACGGCCAAGGGTTCGATCCGGCGCGCGTGACCGAAGGCGTGGGGCTGTCGCGATCGATCCGGGGTCGCCTGGAGGAGGTGGGTGGCTCCATGCATCTGTCGAGCCAGCCCGGGGCCGGCACCGAGGTCCGGCTGTCGGTCCCCGCGGAGCGACCCGCCCGACCGTCCATCGGCGAGGGACCCGGCAGCCCGTAGGCTGCGCGTCCGGACGAGGTGGCCGGCGGCCGTCATCGGGACCTGCCGGACGCGGACGGAGGGCTGGCGGTGACGGACGCGGAGGGCTGGCAGTGACGGACGCGGACGGAGGGCTGGCGGTCACGGACGCGGAGGGCTGGCAGTGACGGACGCGGCGACCGCACGACGTCCCCCGGTCCGCGTCGTCCTGGCCGATGACCACCCCATCTGGCGTGACGGCGTGCGCGCGGACCTTGGGCGCGGGTTCGAGGTCGTCGGCGAAGCCGGGACCGCTGATGAGGCGATCGAGGTGATCGGTGCCCAGGTACCAGACCTGGTCGTCTGCGATCTGAAGATGCCAGGTGGCGGTGGCATCGCGGTCGCCAAGGCCTGTGGGCAGGACACACGGATCGTGATCCTCAGCGTCAGCGAGCAGGAACGCGACCTGCTCGACGCGGTCGCGGCTGGTGCGGTCGGCTACCTCACGAAGTCCACGCCGGGTGAGGAGCTGCGCGACGCGTTGACGCGCGCGGCTGCGGGCGAGCCGGTGTTCAGTCCGTCGCTGGCGATGCTGGTGCTCGGCGAGTTCCGGCGGCTCACCCAGCAGGCGACCGACACCAACCCGCTGACCGAGCGTGAACGTGAGGTGCTCCAGCACGTCGCCCGCGGCTACACCTACCGCCAGATCGGCGACCAGCTCCACATCGCTCCGAAGACGGTCGAGAACCACGTCCGCAACATCCTCGACAAGCTCCACCTCAACCGCCGGCAGGAGCTGATCCGCTACGCGGTCGACCACGGGCTGGAGTGACCGTCCGGCGTGCGTCGCCGACGGGCTCGTACGCGGGCCCATCCCTGCCAGCCGGCGATGCTCAAGTCGAGGCTTTCGTCCCTGC
This sequence comes from Nitriliruptoraceae bacterium, assembly GCA_007120485.1. Lineage (GTDB taxonomy): Bacteria > Actinomycetota > Nitriliruptoria > Nitriliruptorales > Nitriliruptoraceae > SKTG01. Next base: position 2,823 of record SKNP01000300.1, on the reverse strand, counting down.
AGGTGCCGGGTTAGGGTCGCAGTGACGATGGATCCACCGAACTGTCGTCGGCGCGACGGACCACCGACGTTCGATGCCAAGGGCACCGGATCCGGGTCTTCGCGGGAGAGATGGTTCCAGCGTCATCGTCGACCGACGGGGACGCAGCACTTGAGACCGAGAGGTTGCTCGATGCATCGAACTGCAGACGTGCACCACCGGCCAGTCTGGCACTGGCTGACCCCCATGCTCGCCCTCCTCGGCGGGCTCATGCTGGCCCTACTGCCGACCTCCGCGATGGCGCAGGAGGTGAGCTTCCCGGACGTCGGGGGCGACTCCGCCCACGCCAACGGCGTGGAGTGGATGGCTGGACAGGGCATCTCGATCGGCTTCACCGACGGCACCTTCCGGCCCTTCGACGATGTCAGCCGCGGGCAGATGGCGTCGTTCCTGGATCGTGCGCTGGATCTTCCCGAGGGTGACCCGGCCGACTTCAGTGACGTCGACATCGACTCGACCCACGGGCAGGCGATCGCCAACCTCGCCGCGGCCGAGATCACCCTCGGCTTCGACGACGGCACCTTCCGGCCCTTCGACGATGTCAGCCGCGGGCAGATGGCGTCGTTCCTGGATCGTGCGCTGGATCTTCCCGAGGGTGACCCGGCCGACTTCAGTGACGTTGACGCGGACTCGACCCACGGGCAGGCGATCGCCAACCTCGCGGCGTCGGGGATCACCCAAGGCTTCGGTGACGGCACCTTCCGTCCCGAGCTGAACGTCGCCCGGGCGCAGACCGCGAGCTTCGTCTACCGAGGGCTGACCACGGAAGTGAAGTTGCTCGGCTGGAACGATTTCCACGGCCGGATCGGCACCAGTGACTCCCCGGACGCCGCCTACTTCTCGACGCACCTCAACACGATCCGCGACGCGCAGCCGAACACGTTGTTCGTTGACGCGGGTGACCTCGTCGGAGCCACCCCGGTCCTGTCGAACCTGTTCTACGACGAGGCCACGGTCGACGTCATGAACGCGATCGGGCTGGATATCCAGACGGTCGGCAACCACGAGTTCGACCGCGGGCAGGACGAGATCCTGCGTCGGCGGGACGGTGGCTGCTTCAACGGCGACTGCGACTACCGCGAGGGTGCGCCGTTCGACGGCCAGGACTTCACCACCCTGTCGACCAACGTGACGGTGGACGAGACCGGTGAGGCCTTGACCCAGCCCTACGAGATCATCGACGTCGACGGCGTCGACATCGGCTTCATCGGGGTCACGACCGAGGGCACGCCCGAGGTCGTCAGTCCGACCGGGATCGAAGGCCTGTCCTTCGCCCCGGAGGCCGAAGCGGTCAACGAGACCGTGCCGCTCCTCCAGGACGCGGGCGCCGATGTCATCGTCGTGCTCATGCACGAAGGTGGACGACAGAGCGGTGACGCCAACTCATGCGAGGACCGCCGCGGGGCGGCCGCGAGCATCACGACGCAGTTCGACGACGCGGTCGACGTCGTGGTCGAGGGCCACACCCACGAGGCCTACGTCTGTAACGAAGAGGACGGCCCGCTGATCACCCAGGCGGACGAGTACGGCAACATGTTCACCGACATCAGCCTCGCGTTCGACGCCGAGGGTGAGATGGTGCTGCGCCGGGGCTGGAACCGTGAGGTCACCCAGGATGTCGAGCCGGACCCAGAGGTTGTGGAGGTCATCGAGTTCTACGACGACCTGGCCGGTGACGCGCTCGAAGAGATCGTGGGTCACTCGGAGGTCGAGATCCCGCGGACGACCCGCGAGGAGGAGTCGATCCAGGGCAACCTGGCCACCGACGCCCTGATCGACCAGTACGTGGATCAGGACATCGACTTCGCCTTCCAGAACTCTGGCGGGCTGCGTGCCGACCTGACCACCTTGGATCAGGACGAGGACGGCCTCTACCCGATCCGCCTGGCTGACGTGCTCGAGGTGTGGCCGTTCGGCAACATCGTGGCACTGGCCGAGGTCGACGGACCGTTGCTGGAGGAGATCCTCCAGAACGGCGTCGAGGAGATCGGTGGCGGCCGCTTCATCCAGGTGGCCGGACTTCGGATCGAGTATTCGATCGACGACACGGCCGACGGGGACTTCCCCCGCGGCGTCATCGAGACGGTCGAGTACTGGAACCACCCGGACTTCGACGACGGTGAGGAGGTCGACCTGTCGGCTTCTTCCACCTACCGCATCGCCATGAACGACTTCATGTCGGTCGGTGGGGACAACTACCCGGACATCCGCGACGAGGTGTTCTCGCTGTCGGAGCCGCTCGAGCTCGTGGTCGAGCAGTACCTGCGTGACAACTCGCCGGTCAATCCGCAGATCGAGGGCCGGATCGTCGGGCCGCAGTAAGCACCGACGCACCACCGCGGAGCGCGGGGCCCGGACGGGTCCCGCGCTCCGCTCTGCGTGGCCGGACACGCGGAGCGGGCGGGTGCGTCGCCCGCGGGCTGCTCGTGATCGTGGGACCGATCCCGGACATCGGTCCGGAACGCCGGTCGGGACGCCGTAGGGACCCCCCAGGCGGATCTGGGGGCGGCCCCGGATGGGCGGCACCCGACGCGCGACGGATGCTGGACTCACCCCACCAGGAGTCCGTGCCGTGATCACCGACGAGCCCACCCGACGACCGTCCGACGAGCCGCCGCATCGCGTGATGAACGCGGAAGGTCCGCCACCGCCGCCCACGCAAGGCACCACCTCGACGGCCGAGCGGCCGGTTCCCCGCATCCGTGCCACGGTGTGGGTCGCCGCGCTCGGCGCCGCGTTACTGCTGGCGGCCGCCGGGACGTTCCTGGCGGTCAGCTGGGACGC
>SKNP01000046.1 GCA_007120485.1 Nitriliruptoraceae bacterium | reverse complement strand
GGGTCGACCACCCGGCTCCGGCGGTGAGGCGAGCGGTAGCGTCGCCGCCCGCGAACCACCCGATCGCGGCGGTGGTCGACCGACGACGAGGCACACGTGGGCGCATTGCGTATCGGCGGCACCTGGCGGACCACCGCCGGGGTCGAGCAGGTCTGGGCGGTCCTGGTCGACCTTCCCAGCTGGCCGGTGTGGTGGCCGGCGATCCGCGAGGTGGAGCTGCTCGCCGGGTCCCCGGACGAACCGGAGGCCGCACGGATGACGTTCGACACGCCGTCGCCGCTGCGTCCGCTGACCGTCGCGACGACGATCACGGACCTGGCCGCACCGACACGACTGGTCGCCGCGTCGCACGACGGCCCCATCGGTGGCGACGCCTGGTTCGACCTCTCCGAGACCGAGGAGGCCACCGCCGTACGCTTCGACCTGCACCTACAGGTCCGGTCACGACTGCTCCGCCCGATCGAGCACGTCCTGGCGCGGGCCAGCAGCAGCGGGGGCAGACAGCGACTGGCCAAGGCCGGCGATGACCTCGCGGAGCTGGCCGGCGGAGAACCGCTCGAGCACGACCTCTAGCTCTCGCTGGCCATCAGGCCGCTCGACCACGGCCCACCGTGGCCGTCAGGCTGCTCGCTGGTGTGCGTAGATCGGCAGTGCCAGGGTGAGCAGGAGCCGCTCGACCTGGAGTTCCGGTGCGCCGTTGCGATCCAGCGCGTGGCGGCAGGCTTCGATCGCCGTCAGCCCCTCGACCGCCGCGGTCGGGGGCAACCGCTCCACGTCGCGGCGGACCGCGACCTCCGCATCCAGGTTCACCAGTTGGTCCGCGCTGCCGCCCGCACCGATCACCAGCACGTCGCGCAGGTAGCTCGCCAGGTCGTCCAGCATCAGATCCAGCGCACGTCGCTGCTCGCGGCGCTCCAACCGCGCGTGGCGGTCGGTGATCCGCTTCTTCATCCCGGCCGGCCACCCGCGGCCGCGTTCATCGATGCCGAAGTCCTCCTCGTACCGGGCCAGCTCCAGCGCATGGCGCTCCTTGGCGACGGCCGCCCGCCCCTTCGCCCAGGTCGTCAGCTCCTTCGCCAACGACACGACCACGCCAGGCCCGCCGGTCGCCAGGCGGTCGACGACGTCGAGGTGGCGTTCCCGGGCAGCGGCCACGTCGGGTTCGGCCAGGTCGCGCAAGCGCTGCGGCAGCCCGAGCGAGGCGCGGGCGAGCACCGCCTGCTGCTCGTCCGGGATCCCCAACGCGGCCGCCTCTGCCTCCAGTTCACGTGGCCCCCACGGGACCAGGTCCAGCCGGCGGCACCTCGACGCGATCGTGTCCAGCAGCGCGCCTTCCTCCTGCACGTCCAGCAGCCACACCACGGACGGTGGCGGCTCCTCCAACACCTTCAGGAACGCGTTCTGCGCCGCTTCGTTCATCCGGTCGGCGGCGACCACCCGCAGGACCTGCCGGCGCCCTTCGGTCAACGATCGGGTGGCGGTGGGGATCCAGTCCTCGCGGACGTGGGCGACGACGTGGTTGGCGCCCTCCGGTTCCAGGTCGGTGACGACCGGGTGGGCACCACGCAGGATGCGGTCGCAGGTCGAGCAGGCGCCGCAGCCCCGCTCCGGTCCCGGCGCATCGCGGCAGTTGAGCGCTGCGGCGAACGCACGGGCGAGCATCGGCTGATCGAGCCCGCTGGGGCCCACCAGCAGCCACGCGTGCGCGACCTCGTCACGGCGCAGGGCCGCCTGGAGGGCGGCGACGGCGGCCGGCTGCCCACGGACCGCGGACCAGGGGTCTCCGTGGTCGGTCACACCGACCGTCCCGAGGCCGATGGCTGATCGGCACCGTCGTCGTCCCCTCCGGCCCCACCGCGGCCACGCCGGGCCGGGGTGGCAGGTTCGACCTCGCGGGCGGCCGGCAAGCCGGCGGCGCCGAGCGTGCGCGCGCGGATCTCCGCATGCAGTTCCTCGACCGGCCGGTCCGCGTCCAACACGAGGTAGCGGTCCGGGTCGGCCTCCGCGCGGCGGCGGTAGGCGTCCCGCACGGTGTTGTGGAAGTCGATCCCGGCAGCCTCGAGCCGGTCAGGCCCGTCCACGCCGATGGCCCGGTCGAGCCCCTGGCCGGCATCGAGGTCCAGCAGGACCGTCAGATCCGGGACCACGTTGCGTGTGGCCCACCGGTTGACCTGCTCGACCGGCGCTTCGCCGAGCGCCCGGCCCGCCCCCTGGTAGGCGATGGAGGAGTCCACGAACCGGTCGCACAGCACCACCTGACCGCGTTCCAGCGACGGGACGATCACCTCGTCGACGTGCTGCGCCCGGGCAGCCGCGTACAGCAGCGCCTCCGTGCGAGCGTCCATCGCCGACGTCGGGTCGAGCAGCAGGTCGCGGACCCGCTCACCGAGCTCGGTCCCGCCAGGCTCACGCGTGACCACCACGTCGCGGCCGAGCCGTTCCAGGGCGGTGCGCAACAACCGGATCTGGGTGGACTTCCCGCTGCCATCGCCACCCTCGAAGGTGACGAACAGCCCGTTGGCGACCCCGGCCGGGCGGACCTCGGCCTCGCCGAGTTCAAGCTGCGCCTCGCCTTGAACCTCGCGGTCCATGGCGCTGGCGAGCGACCGCCCGACCAGTACCGCCCCGACAACGGCCAGCAGCCCCGCGGCGAGCAGCGTGATCCGCACCCCACCGAGGGCGTAGGGCAGGAACCCGGTATAACGGCCTTCATCGACCGGTGTCTCCCGGCCGATCACGCCGATGACGGCCGGAACGGCGACAGCCGCGCCGAAGATCGCCAACCGGATCCCGGAGTTGAACGCCCCGAACGTGCGCCCCCGGATGTGATCGTCCGCGCGGGTCTGCAGCACCGTGTAGCCGACGATGAAGCACAGCCCAGCTCCCGCGCCCATGATCAACGCGAACGGCACGGTCGCCAGCAGCGATGGCATCAACGCGACGAAGAACAGCGCCGCGCCGGCGATACCGATCCCCGGGGCGAACAGGCGCTCCGGCTGGATCCGGCGCGTGATCGGCTGCGCCAGCAACAGCCCAGCGACCAGGCCGGTCCCGACGATGGCGACCAGCACGCCGTAGCCGAACGTGCCAGCCCGCAGCACCCGCGCGAAGAACTCGCCGACGGTGATCACCACCCCGGCCGCCGCCGCCGCCACCATCACCCCGAGGATGAACGCTCGGATCACCGGTTGCGTCCCGACGAAGTGGAAGCCCTCGACCAGTTGCTGCCACGGCCCCTTCGCCGAGGTGGGGTCGTGGGGCCGACGCGCGGTCGCCCGGACCTTCAAGGTGGCGATCAGCGGCGCGGCGACGAAGAACGTCAGCGAGTTGAACCAGATCGCCAGCGCGACCGGGCGCTCGGCCAGGAACCCGCCGGTCGGTGCGACCGCCTCCGCGAACAGCACCAGCAACGCGTACATCGACGCACCCAGCGGCAACGTGCCGTAGGTGGTCAACAGGTTGAGCTGGTTGGCGGCCACCAGGCGGTTGGGCGGCACCAGGCTGGGCAGCACCGAGTCCTTGGCCGGCGCGAACAGCGCCGACATCGCCTCGATCACCAGCGTGGCGAGCACGAGGGTCAGCACCTCGTTGGTGAGCGGGATCAGCGCCATCACCGTGCCGCGGCCGAGGTGGGTGATCATCATCACCCGCTTGCGGTCCCAACGGTCGACGAACACCCCGGCGACGGGCCCGATCAGCAGGCTCGGCAGCACCCGGGCCATCATCACCCCGGACACGGCGAACGCGGCGGCGCGCGTCGGCCCCATGATCTCCGAGGTCAGCGCGATGATCGCGAGGAACCCGATCCAGTCGCCCATCGCGGAGATGAACGTGGACAGCATGAGGTTGCGGAACGGGTGGTTGCGCAGCAACGGTCCATAGATGTTGCGGAACCCCACGACGGGGTTCGTCGTGTCGTCGCCGGAGCGATCCCCGCTCACATCCTGGTCCATCCCGGAACCGTACCGTCCGTGCTCGTCCACCCGGGGCCCAACCGTCACCGCGCCGGAGCAGCCCAGCTTCGATCACGCCATCCGGTCGCCCCGGCCTCGGCCAGCCCCACCCGCTAGGCGGTCTTGCGGGTCGAGGCCTTCTTCGCCGTCCGCTTACCTCCCGGGCCCGTGGCCGGGGTCGTCTTGGCCGTCTTCTTCGACGTCTTCTTCCCCGTCTTCTTCGACGTCTTCTTGGCCGCCTTCTTCGCGGTCTTCTTCGACGTCTTCTTCGCGGTCTTCTTCCCCGTCTTCTTCGCGGTCTTCTTCGACGTCTTCTTGCTGCCCTTCTTCTTGACGGGCGGCGCCTGCGAACCCGCCGGCGTCAGGCTGATCGGCGGCGGGACCTCCTCGGTCTCGATCGGGTCACCGCCGAGCTGCGGATCGTAGGTCTCCACGCCCTCGACCACCGTCCAGGTCGCCACGGTGGGGACCTCGAAGTCGTCGAGCTCGAAGATGTGGTTGATCTCCGGGTGCGTGCAGATCGCGACCGGTTCCTTGCGGTTGCGCGGCGGTGGACGCAGCGGCGCGCCGCACTCCGGACACGGGGTGGCGATCGGCAGGGACCAGACCGCGAACTCGTCCTTGGGGTAGCCGGTCGAGCCAACGAACGGCTTGCCGTACCGTGAGGTGCGCCGCTCCAGGTAGCTGTGCTCCGGGTCGGTCGGTGAGCGGAACGGCACCACCTCGTCGTCCGCGGTGCGGTACATCAGCCGCGCCTGGAGGTTGCGGATCCCCTTGCACTTGGGGTAGTCGACGCAGCCGTAGAACCGGCCGAAGCGGCCCTTGCGTAGCAGCATCGGCTGACCGCACTCCGCGCAGCGGACGTTCTCGTCCGGCTCGGGCTCCGGTTCGGGTTCGCCGACCGACCCGTCGTCGTTGAGCGGCAGGGTGCCGCTGCAGTCCGGCCAACGGCTGCAGGAGGCGAACCACTGCTTGGACTTGCCGGAGAACACCCGCTCCATGGGCGAGCCGCACTCGGGGCAATCGGCCGGTTCGATCAGCGGCAGCCGGGGGCGTTCGGGCTTGCGTTCCCGCACCCACTCGTCGACCTCGTCGAGGAACCGGCTGACGGTGGCGCTCCAGTCCTCGTCGCCGATGGCGATCTCGTCGAGGGTGTCCTCCATACGGGCGGTGAACCCGACGTCGACGATCTCGTGGAAATGGGCCTTGAGGAACGAGGTGACGACCTCCCCGAGCGGGGTCGGGAAGAACCGGCGCGACTCCTTGATGACGTACTCGCGCTGCTCCAGGGTGGAGATGATCGACGCGTAGGTCGACGGTCGGCCGATGCCCTCCTCCTCCAGCGTCTCGACCAACGTGCGTTCGGAGTAGCGCGGCGGCGGCGAGGTCGCGTGCTCCTCGGGCAGCAGCTCGGACAGATGCAGCCGCTGGCCCTCGTCGAGCTGCGGCAGCGCGTCGGCGATCTCGTCGTCGCGTTCGTCCTCGTCCTGCACCGCCCGGTAGGCCCGCAGGAACCCGTCGAACTTCTCGACCTGCCCGGTCACGCGGAAGGTGATCGGCTCGCTGCCATCGTCATCGCCGACGACGTCGGCCGACACCCGGTCGAAGATGGCCGGTGCCATCTGGGTCGCGACCGTGCGCTGCCAGATCAGTTCGTACAGCCGGGCCTGCTCGCGGGAGAGGTAGCGCCGGATCTTGTCGGGGGTGCGGGCGATCGAGGTCGGCCGCACCGCCTCGTGGGCCTCCTGTGCGCCCTTGCTCTTGCCGGCGAACCGGCGCGGCTTGTCGATCTGGTACCGCTCGCCGTAGGCGGAGCCGACGTGGTCGGAGATCTCGCCCAGGACCTGATCGGAGAGGTTGAGCGAGTCGGTCCGCATGTAGGTGATCAGCCCGACCTGCTCGCCGCCGAGGTTGATGCCCTCGTAGAGCTGCTGCGCGACCGCCATGGTCTGCCGGGCGGAGAAGCCGTACTTGGACGCCTCGCCCTGGAGCGTAGAGGTCTTGAACGGCGGCTTCGGCTGACGTTTCGCGTCGGTGCGTCGGACCTCCGCGACGGTGTAGGTGAGCGAGCGGGCGCGGGTCGCCAACTGGGTGGCTTCCGGTTCGCTGCGGACCACCCACAACTGCGCGCGCTTCGCGTCGCTCTTGTCCTCGACGTCCTTGGGGGTGGCGATCCGTCGGTCACCGACCGCGTGGAGCTTGGCGGCGATCGCCGGGGGAGCGTCGGCTGCTTCGGCGAACCGTGCCGGGAACGTCCAGTACTCCTCCGGCACGAACGCGCGGATCTCGTCCTCGCGGTCGACGAGCAGCCGCAGCGCGACCGACTGGACCCGGCCGGCGGAGATGCCCGACGCCACCGTGCGCCACAGCACCGGCGACAGCCGGTAGCCCACGATGCGGTCGACGGCACGCCGTGCCTGCTGGGCGTCGACCAGTGCGGTGTTGAGCGACCGCGGCGACTCGAACGCCTCGCGGATGGCCGGTTCGGTGATCTCGTCGAAGGTGACCCGGTTGGTCTGCTCCGGGTCGAGGCCGAGCACCTCGGCGACATGCCAGGCGATCGC
>SKNP01000511.1 GCA_007120485.1 Nitriliruptoraceae bacterium | reverse complement strand
GTCCGGGCGTACCCAACGACGACGACCTCTTCCACAGCGGACTCCTGATACGACGGCGACACCTGAAGCGTAGGCGTCCACGACGCACGAGCACGGGTTGATCGCGCGGCCGACCGTCCGGCACGGTCATGCGGACGGACCCGCGGGCGGTCCGGCACCGTCCGGCGGACGGCGACGTGGCACGATGCAGGTCACCGCCGAGGATCCGGAGCCACCGTGGACGTCACCCGAATCGATCAGATCGCGATCGCCGTGGAGGATCTCGACGCGACCTTGGAGCTGTACGAGCGTTCGTTCGGCCTGACCGCGTCCCACCGCGAGGTGGTGGAGTCCGACGGGGTGGAGGAAGCCATGATCGACGTCGGCGGGGTGTGGCTGCAGCTGCTGCAGCCGACCCGCGACGACTCGCCGATCGCGCGCTACCTGGAGCGCAACGGTCCGGGTCTGCACCACCTCGGCTTCGGGGTCCCGTCGGTCGACGGTGCGCTCGAGCACCTCCGCGACCAGGGTGTCCGCCTGATCGACGAGGAACCACGTCGAGGTGGCGGCGGGCACACGATCGCGTTCGTCCACCCGAAGGGAACCGGCGGGGTGCTGGTGGAGCTGGTCGAGGACGCCCCGGCCGAGGAGACCGCCTGACCGACACGGCACACACCTGACCAGCGCGGATAGCCTGGGTGTGACCATCCTCCCTCTGGATCCGAGGCAACCGTGGGCTTCTCCGACCGGCTGCGCGCCTGGCTGCGCGGCGAGTCGAAGCGACGCACACCGCCGCCGTCGATGGACAAGTCCTCCCGAAGTTCGACCAAGGAACTGGAGGAGTTCGTCCGGTCGCGCATCAGCGTCGAGGCGTACCTCGAGCCGAAGACCAACATGTACTCGACCACGCTGTTGCTGGTCGCCGACGACGGGGAGTACCTGCGTCGACCGATCAAGGATCCGCGGCACGCCGGGGAGTTCTGCAACGAGGTGAACATCCCCCTCTACGACGCGAAGAAGGTCGGCTACCCCAAGCGCATGCGCGACTGGGACCAGGGGCGGGCGCCTCAGCGTCTGGAACTGTCGGACCTTCCGCCGTGGCCGGGCGACGAGCCGGCGGACATCGACGGTGACCTACCGGACGGTCCACCCGACCCACGGCTCGCCTCGGCCTCGAGGGACCCGCGGGACGACGGCCCCGGCGATGACACCCCTCACGATGACGACCCCCGCGGCATCGACCCCCAGGACGACGGCCCACGTGATGACGATCTCCGCGCCACCGGCCCGCGCGACGACGACCCCCGCAACGACGACCCGTCGGACGATGACGCGGACGGACCGCCTCCGCCGCCGACCGGCCGCTGAGCGATGACCTCCGACGCGACGATGCGTGCCGTCCGGCTGCACGCCACCGCCCCGGTCGCTGCACAGGCCGACGTCCGGATCGAGCGACAGCCTCCGCGCGACGTCGGCCCGGCGGAGGTGCTGATCGACGTCCATGCGTGCGGGCTCGGTGCGCTGGACCTGGCGGTCGTGACCGACGGTGTTCCCCGACGTGGCGAGCTGCCGCTGACCCTCGGGCGCGAGGCGGCCGGCACGATCGCCCGCGTGGGCGCCGAGGTGGTGGATTGGCAACCGGGTGACCGCGTCGCGGTGCTGCCGGAGCAGCCGTGCGGCGCCTGCGGGTACTGCCGCATCGGCCGCGAGAACCTCTGCTCGGACGTGCGGGTCGCCGGCATCGACCATGACGGCGCGCTGGCCGCGCAGCTGGTCGCCGTCGCCGACCGGCTGGTGCCGCTCCCCCCGGACATCGGCGTCCACGAAGCGGCGATCGTGCCCGACACGGTCGGGACCGCCAGCCACGCGATCAAGCGGGCCGGGCTCGGTGAGGGATCGATCCTGACGGTGTTCGGGCTCGGTGGGGTCGGGATGCACGTGCTGCTGCTGGCCAAGCTCGCGGGCGCTCACGTCATCGGGGTCGACGTCGACGCGGTCAACCTCGAGCGTGCCGTGGCCTGGGGCGCTGACGCGGTCATCGACGCGTCGGTCGACGATCCGGTGCTCGTCGTCGCGGAGCTGACCGACGGCGGCGGCGACCGGGCCATCGAGGTGGCCGGGTCGATCACCGCCGCCGACCAGGCCATCCGCAGCGTCGCGCCGGGTGGCCGGGTGGTGCTGGCCGGACGCATCCCGCAGCCGTTGACCACGGCCACGATCGGCCAGGTCGCAGCGACGGAGGTCGAGATCGTCGGCTCGGGCTCCCCGACCGCCCAGGACGTCGGCGAACTGTTCGACCTCGTCGAGGACGGCCACCTCGATCTCGGCCGGTCGGTCACGGAGACCGTCCACCTCGACGACGTGCCAGCCGCGCTCGGCCGGCTCGAACAGCGCCACGGCCATCCGGTGCGGATCGTCGTCACCGACCTGAGCTGACCACCACCGTCCCCGGGAGCGCCGGCCACCACGCTCGACCGGCAGGGCCCCGACCCGCGACCCACAGGCCCCGACCCGCGACCGGCAGGCCCCGACCCGCGACCCACAGGCCCCGACCCGCGACCGGCAGGCCCCGACCCGCGACCGTCGGCCTAGCTCAGGCCATCTCCGGTTCGTGCGCGAGCTCACGCAACTCGAACCGGTACGGCTCGCCGTCGCGTTCGCCGAGCAGCACCGACTCCCCGTCCTCGATGACCCACCCGTCCAACTCGACGCCGGGCGGGACGTCGGCCAGCGGCGAGCGGGAGCTGTCGATCGGCCCGTCGTCACTCCAGTCCAGCAACCGCAGCACGGACCCGCCCTCGTTCCACTCGATCCAGGCCAGGCGATGCCCGTCCGGAGCCCAGACCAGCGTCGGAGGGACGTCGCGCCCGTGGCCGTGGTCGGCGTCGATCTGGAGGCGCCACGGCAGCCACGTGAACTCGACGGGCCCCGCCGCCCCATCGCCGGCAGCGTCCGGGTCGCCGGACGTGCCACCGTCGAGGTGGAGGTACCGGAGCACGTAGCGAGGGCCGGGGTCGATGGCGCTTTCGACGACGACCGCGACCGTCAGATCCGAGTCGGTCGCGTCGGTGGCGTCGTTCGGACGCATCGCCGCGGACCGCGGCATGCCCTCCTCGGGGTCGAGTTCCGCCAGCGCGTGCGAACCGCGGGGCCCGTCGAGGACCACCTGCTGCCCGTCGACGCTGACGTCGGGAAGGTCCCGACCCGCCGGGAGCTCGTCGTCCGACCCGTTCGCGGACGAGCCATCGTCCGCCGCCCCGTCACCCTCCGACCCGTTGTCAGCCGGGTCGTCGTCCGACCGGTCCTCGTCGAACGCCGAAACCTCGCCGTCGTTCTGCGGGCCCGCCCCGTCGGTGTCACCGATCGGCGCGCATCCGGTGATCAGCAGCACCCACCCCGTCGTGGCGGCGACCCGCCACCCTGCTCGTCCTGTCACGCTCGCCACCTGATCGCGCGCGTGCGCTAGGGGAATCCGCACGCGTCTCACGGAGGACGACGTGCGAGACGGCGGCGAGGTTGCAACGGATCCGGTGTCGGACGCCACGCGCACAGCGCATGAGGCCAACGTCGGACCAACGGGGCGCGGACGACACCACCCGGGCCGGCCGCGACCACGCGGACGACACCACCCGGGCCGGCCACGACCGGGAGAACGACACCGCCCGGACCGGCCGCGACCGCGCGGACGACACCACCCGGGCCGGCCACGACGGTGAGAACGACACCGCTCGGGCCGGCCCGAACCGGTGGCGGCGCCTAGCTCTCGGTGATGGTCACCGAGCGGATCACGATGTCCTGCGCAGGCCGGTCGTCCGGCCCGGTGGCGGTGTTGCCGATCGTGTCGACCACGTCCAGCCCGTCGGTGGTCTCACCGAACACGGCGTACTGCGGCGGCAGGTTGTTGTCGCTGTGCATGATGAAGAACTGCGAGCCGTTGGTGTTGGGGCCCGCGTTGGCCATCGCCAACGTGCCCTTGTGGTAGCCGCGCGCCTTGGCTGCCTCGAGCTCGTCCTCGAACTTGTAGCCGGGCCCACCGCGGCCGGTCCCGGTCGGGTCGCCCCCCTGGAGGACGAACCCCTTGATGACGCGATGGAAGATCACGCCGTCGTAGAACCCCTCACGGGCGAGGAACACGAAGTTGTTCACCGTCTTGGGTGACTCATCGGCGAAGAGGTTCGCCGTGATCGTCCCCTCGCTGGTGTCGATGGTGGCGGTGTAGGTCTTCGAGGTGTCGATGACCATCTCGGGCGGGTTGGGGTACTGCTGACTCACACGGTCCTCCGTGGGTGGGGGGTTGGCACGAGCGAGGTGCGATCCCGCTCAGGTGGGAAGGAGCTCAGCGCTGGTGGGGGAGCTCAGCGCTGCTCGATCGTGACGTCGAGGATCACGGTCGGTTCGTCCGGTCGGTCCTGATCGCCGGTGGGTGCGGCGACGGTGTCGTCGATGACGTCCATGCCGTCGACGACCGTGCCGAAGACGGTGAACTGGGGGCCGGGCAGCACCGTGGGCTCGCCCTGGGTGATGAAGAACTGCGAGCCGTTGGTGTCCGGCCCGGCGTTGGCCATCGCGAGGGTGCCTCGGGGGTAGCCGCCCGGCACCAGATCGCGAAGCTCGTCCTCGCCGAGGTCGTCGGTCAGCTCGTCCCCGTCGAGGTCGTCGCCTTCGAGCAGCTGCGCCAGAGCATCCTCACGGACCTCCTCGAACAGCTCCTCCGCGAGGCCGAGCTCGTCCTCGAAGGTGTAGCCGGGGTAGGCCGGGGCATCCTCGTCGAAGTTCTGGCAGTCCTCCTGCCCGCAGCCGGTGCCGGCCGGGTCGCCGGCCTGCGCGACGAACCCGGGCACGACGCGGTGGAACAGCACACCCTGGTAGTAGCCGTCCTCGGCGAGGTTGACCAGGTTGTTGACCGCCTCGGGTGCCGCGTCGGCATGCAGGTCGATGACCACGTCGCCGCAGGTCGTCTCGATCGTGGCGGTGTACTCCGCGTCCTCGTCGATCGTGCGCTCGAACGGCTGGTCGTAGATCTCGCTGTCGGGCGTCGGGGCGTCGTCCGGGGTCTCACCGCAGGGTCCGGGACCGTCAGCCAGCGCGGCGTCGTCCGCCTCGGCGGCGTCCGGGTCGGCATCGTCGATCGTCGGCGCGGGATCGCTGCCGAAGGCCTGCAGCGCCGACGTCAACGGGATGGCGATCAGCGACAGGCCCATCAGCACGGCCATGATGATGATGATCACCCGGTTGCGCGCCGCTCGCGTCTCGGTCTTGCCGCGACCACGTGAGGACGAGCGCTTGCTCGACGAGCCCTTGCTCACAGGAGGACCTCGTAGGTAGGGGAGGCGGCCGGGCCGGAACCGATCGCACGTCGTGGCGGTCGGTTCATCGACGGCGGGACGACGCGCTCGTGGGCCGCGGGGCGGTCAGGCTATCCGTCCCCGACGAGCGGCCACACGCCAGCAGTGCAGGTGCCAGTGCCGACGCTCGTCCACCCGATCCTCCGGCCAGGCGACGACGTGGCCGACACCGGCCGCGATCGGGTTCTCGCAGGTCGGGCAGATGTACGGCTTGTTCGCGCGCACAGCGGGCACACGCTCGACGGTGTAGCCCTCCAGGGGGGGTGGGAACAGGTCCATCAGCCGGTCAGTGGTGCACGCCGGCGCAGACCACGAGCAGACCGAACCCCGCGTCGGAGCCACCCCAAAGGTCGCGGACGACGTCGTAGCCCGCTGCCGCGACCAGGTGCCGGCCCCCGAGGAAGGCGGCGAGCAGCCCGCTCAACGCCACGGGCGTCCACGGGAGGCGACCGAGCCGGGGACCGATCGGCAGCAGCGCGTAGCCCACGGTGGCGGCCGTCACCGCCTTGGCCCGCACGGGCACGCGGTCGTCCACCGCCAAGGCCCGCAGGAGCGGTGGGACGTGCGGCAGGAGTTCGACGAACGTCGCCCAGTAGGAGTCGACCAGGTCGGCGCCGGAGGCGACCGGATGGGCCGCTGCCGCGTGGGTGCCCTCGACCATCGTCGCCCTCATCGCTCCTCGACCGCGAGCCAGCCCCTGGCTCGATCCGACCTCGCGCTGGCCGGGCCGACGGCACCTGCGGCCGCGCCCGGTCAGTCGTAGACGTAGAAGCCGCGGCCGGTCTTGCGACCGTAGAACCCGGCGTTGACGAGGTGGCGCAGCAACGGTGCCGGTTCGTGTGACGGTTGACGGTACTCGTCCCGGAGCCGTTCCATGATCGCCAGCGTGATGTCCAGGCCGACCACGTCCATGAGCTCGAAGGGCCCCATCGGGTAGCCGCAACCGAGCTTCATCGCCGTGTCGATCTCCTCGGCGGTCGCGTAGTGGGACTCGAGCATCTTGACGGCGTCGTTGAGGTAGGGGAACAGCAGCGTGTTGACGATGAACCCGGCGCGGTCCCCGCAGAGCACGCCGACCTTGTCGATGCGGTCGACGAACGCCCGTGCCTGCTCCACGACGTGGTCGTCGATGCGCACCGTCGTGACGACCTCGACCAGCTTCATGATCGACGCCGGGTTGAAGAAGTGCAGGCCGAGGACCT
>SKNP01000077.1 GCA_007120485.1 Nitriliruptoraceae bacterium | reverse complement strand
GCGCTTCGAAGCTAAGGCTTGGAGGCCACAGGTCGGGGTGACAGCTCGACACTCTGGCTGGACTCTCGGACCGGAAGTGGTGGAGTGCGGCCGTGCATGTAGGCAGCGCTGATTGGCTCGGCGGCCGACCGAACCTGTCCCGCGGCCGGCGGCCACACCGACGATCGCCTACGCCGATCTGCTGCTGCGGGCTGGCGATGGTCGAGCGCACCCGCCGCAAGGACGGCCAGTCCTTCTACGGTTGCAACAACTTCCCAACCTGCCGCCACACCCGCCCGATCGCGGGCTAGCCCAGCCGGCCGACGGCCGGGATCAGAGGGAAACGCAAGAGGTCACGATCTCGGGTGTAGGAACGTGCAGGAACGGGGCGGGCACGGGCGTGGGATCGCGTCCGGATGCGTGTTCCTACACCGTCGTCCGCTCGGCGCCGAAGCCGCCGATTCGGGCCGCTACGATGCCTGATTGCATGGATCAGGACGAGCTGCACCGTTTCAGCACGCCGACATCACGGTGTGCGGTCGCCGCGCAAGCACTTCTCGACACGCAAGAGGTCGTAGGTTCGATTCCTACACGCCCCACTCTCCGAGAACCGGCCCGAGCGGCCGGTTCTCGCGTGTTCAGCGCCATCTGGGTGTCCGACCGAGCAGACGCATACCAGCGCTGCTGCCCCAAGTCTGGCGACGACCCCGCTGACGATGCCGACGGTGCCGAGTGGCAGCGTCATCAGCACGTGAGGTTCTGCTTGCCCGGCTTCATGAGCCGCGCGGGCGCACCGATGATCAAGCGGGCGATCAAGGAGCCGATGATGCTCATGTTGCCTCCGTCGTCGCACGACGTCGTTCGTCGGCTTCCTATGCCAGGACATCCGTGTCACGCGTTCGACCCCTGTGATCGGTCCCGGTCGAGCAGTACCAACCAGATGGATGGTCCCGGGCCGACGGGGAGCATCGAGTCTTCCGAGGCCACGCCGTGGGTGCCGGGAGCGGAGCTTCCGCCGGGGGCCACGTAACATCCACCCTGTGGACCAGGCACGCGCCGACTGGGCGCTCGAGGTGGACACCCACCGAGTCATCCGTGGCCGGCGGTGGCGTGTCAGCGACCCACGGATCCCCGAACGGCTGCGCCAGACCCTCGTCGACGAGCTGATGGCGGCGCGGCGGGCGGTGAAGGTGGCGACCGACGCCGCTGCCGAACGCGCCGCCCGCAGGCGTGTGCACCAGGCGAAGGTGGCCCTCGGTGAACGTGGGCTCGCCTGGTGGCGACGTGAGCTCGACGCGACGGACCTCGTCGAGCGGATCGAACATGCCGGGGCTGCCCTCGCATGTGCCGGCGTAGAGCCCGGTCAGCTTGTGTCGCTGGTCGCGGCCGTGACCTCGCGGCCCGAGCGTGAGGTCGCCGGCGTGCTGCGTGCCGAAGACCGCTGAGCCAGGGACGGCTGCCACGCTGCACCGATCACGTTGGCCGCGGGCGGAGAGGGACGACGAGGTCGGTGAGGTCAGGCATCACGTGTGCCCTCGTCGGTGGTTTCCGAGGCGGGGGCGCATCCAGGCGTTGCTGCCGGCGTTCCACGACCGACCGCAGGCGGCGCAACACCCACACGTTGCGCGCGTAGCAGTGCTCCTCCGCGACCGTCCGTATGGCCGGTGCGGCGCCCAGACCGTCGACCGCCGTCTCGGTCAGCGTGACGAGCGTCCCGCCAGCCTGGGGACCGCACCGGCGTTGAAATGGCCGGAGTTGTTCACCAGCCCGTAGAGCTCGAGGTCGGCGAGCGCCTCATCGCATGCCGATGCATCGGTGACGTCGAAGACCAGCACCTCGAGCTCGACGCCCACCTCGTGCGCCGCCCGACGCACGATCTCACGCTTCTCCGCGCTCCGCACCGAGGCAAACGCCACGTACCACGCGTCGTGCGCGGTGACGTGCTCGCGCAGCTGTCAGATCCGATCGGCGAGCGCCCCGACCGGCCATGGCCGCTTGGCGGTGTTCACGGGCCCTCACGTCCCCTACCCGGGTGCGACCGTTGGAACCACATCCTGGGGCAACCTGCCGGCTGCATCGGCCGCGGGCCCTCAGCCCGACGAGCGAGGAAGACATCATGCCCGAGACGACCGAGACCGGCCACGTACCGGTGACCCCCACCGAAGCCTTCGACCGACTCGCTGACTTCACACACCTGCCCGATTGGGACCCGACGTTCGATCGGGCTGAGCACATCAGCGGTGATCTCGGGCTGGGTGCACGGTTCCACGCGGTCGGGTCACTGATGGGTGCGAGCTTCGAACTGGAACTCACGATCACGACGTACGACCGCCCGAACCGTCTCGTGCTCGAGGGGCGGGGCGAGGGCTTGGAGACCACCGAGGACCTCCGATTCGCACCGGTTGAGCAAGGTTGCGAGGTGACGTACCACTCCCGCTTCACCACCGACAAGCCCGACCTCGTCGAAGCGCTCAGCCAACCCGCGTTCCTCGCCTTGGGCAAGCGCACCATGTCCGACCTCGTGGACTGGCTATCCGCCGAGCCGACCGCCGACGGAACGGCCGGCGGGTAGGCAACCAGGGCCACTCGGCGGGCTGAACCTGGGAGCGCCGGACGTCCCGCGCCGTCGATGCGGCGAAGCGACGTCGGTCCGGACGGTCAGGGCTCGATCGGCCGTTCGCCGCTGACCGCAACGACCGTCCCGTCGCCGTCACGCGCGACGACGTCCCAGGTCATGGGCTCCTGCAGCTGCGGCCCGATCGCCGAGCCGGGGTCTGGCTCCTCGTCGAGACCTCCCAGCCGCACGTCGGTCTCCTCCGTGGTCCAGCTCCAGAAGGCGTCGCCGTCCTGCTCGTAGACGGTGACCTGATACTCCGCCGCCCCCTCGACCTGCTCCCAGGCCAACACCGGCCAAGCTCCTCCGCCGCGCCCGGGGGTCGTGAGCGTGATCGGGTCGACATCCGGCAACGCCAGGCGCGGTTCCGCCTCCTCGACCTCCACCGGCTCCTCGTCGTCCGAGGCGTCGGCGTCGTCGGCGTCGTCGGCATCGGCGGCGTCCGGTTCAGCGTCGACCGCCTCGTCGGCACCCTCCTCGAGCGCCTCCTGCGATCCGTCGGCGGCCGCCTCGGCATCCGCGTCACCGTCGCTGGAACACCCGACCAGCACGAGCGCTCCCGCCGCGAGCGTCACCGCCACGCGGTGGCGCGCTCGGACGGCGGCCGTCCGCCTCGCGCCACCCACCGGAGCCGCCATCGCCGTTCGGCCCGCAGCACTCGTCCGCATCATCCCACGCATACCGCTCACTCCCCCAACGCGGCGAGCACGTCGCCCGCGTCGCCCGGTGCCACCTCGGCACCAGCGACCTCGAAGGTCAGGCCCTGCTGGCTCCCGACGAACAACACGTCGATCACCTCGTTGTCCGGCGCCAGGCACGGCGCCGCGTCGCTGCACGGCTCGCCGCTGGTGCTGGTCTGCGCGTCATCGGTGACCACATGGCGGTCGAGGACCTCGCCGCCGCGGGTCGTCAGCAGATCAGCGAGGGCGTCGGCGTCGTCGGCACGCGCCGCGCCGGCGCCAATGCCACCCATCGACGTCAGGATGTCGGCCAGCGTCCTGAGGTCCTCGCCCCGCAGCCCCGCGTGCGACTCGAGGATGAAGATCGCCAGGTTCTGGACCATGGCCGTGAACAGGTACGAGAAGCCACCGAGGTCGGTGCCGAAGGCGCACAGGTCATCGGCATCCGCCCCGCGGAGGTCGAACTCCAGATCCACCGCCCGGTTGACCAGATCGTTGAGGTCGCCCCGCAACCCGTCGGTGAGCACGGTCGTGGGGTCCTCGGCGTCGGCATGGACGCCGTCACGGACCTCGTCCGCCCAGTCGTTGTAGTCCTCCAGCAGCTGCTCCGCCTGGTCACGGAGGTCCTCGCCGCCATCGATCACCGGGCCCATCCGGTCGATCTCCATGCGTCCCTCGAGGTCGACCGTCTGCCAGCCGCCGTCGATCGCGGCGGCCTCCAGCTCGGGCGAGAAGTCCGCGAGGACGCGGTTGCAGTCGAAACCGACCACCTCGGCGTCGTACGGCCCGAACGGGTCCTCGTTGCTCCCGAACGACTGCGTCCCGGCGTACGGGCT
This sequence comes from Nitriliruptoraceae bacterium, assembly GCA_007120485.1. Lineage (GTDB taxonomy): Bacteria > Actinomycetota > Nitriliruptoria > Nitriliruptorales > Nitriliruptoraceae > SKTG01. The sequence continues at coordinate 2,447 of SKNP01000077.1, read as the reverse complement.
GGTCACCACGACCGTGCCATCGGTGGTGTGTCGGCCATCGAAGGTCAGCTGGTCGGTGGAGCCCGTCACGTCTCCCCAGGCATGGTTCAGCATGACGATCCGGGCCTCGAGGCCGTCCGCGGTGACGTCGATGATGCTCGAGCCGCTCATCTCGCCCTCGCCGTCCACCACCGAGCCGCCGGACACGGTGAACGTGACCGGGCCGCTCATGTCGAGCGACAACCGACCGTCGACACCATCGATCTGCGCGCCGGCGCCGCCGCGAGCCGACATCGTGCCGACCCAGTCACCGTCCCCGAACGGCGCCGCCTCGTCGGTGCCCTCGGGAGGCGTCTCGGTCACCGGCTCGTCGTCGGCGTAGGCGGCCGAGCCGAACGACACGTGGACCGGGCCCGGGGAACCGGGTGTGAAGGCGGCTGGCCCTGCCGCGGCGACCACCATCGCCAGCGCGACCACGGCGCTGCCCACACGATGCCGCCCAGCGCCTCGGTCCCGGCCTCGTGCGGCCTGATCCCGCGCGTCTCGGCCCCGGCCCGTGGCCCCACGGCGAGGGCCGCCCGCGCGCGAAGCCCCGCGCGGTGCACTCGCCACCCTGTCGCTGCCCCTACATGGTCGTGCCCCGACGAACCTCATGCCCCTGCGCTCCTGATGGTGCGGCGCCCTGCCCATACCGGTACGGATCCGGATCTGGCGGCGCGGACGCTATCGGGGCGGGTCGCGCCGCAGTCCGCGTCCACCCACATCAGGAGCGCGATACGCGCTACGCACAGTGCATCTGACGCACATGATGAAGGATGGGGGTCCACCTCAGGCCGGTCCCGCGAGGACGGTACGTCGCGCCGCAACGCCCTAGAGGCGCGGTACTGCCCGACGAGTTTCGCCACCGACGTCGAGGTGTCGGACTTCGACGAGGTCAGCATCGGCCGGCGTGGGGAACTCTCCCTGTCGCACGATCAGCTCCGCACGGACGACGTCCACATCGCCCTCACCCTCGGCTGAACCAGCAAGATCGCCCCGGCTGTCACCGATCCTCCGGGGACCTGCCCCGGGGTCCGGGCGACAGGTGGGGTGGCCGTCGTGCTGCAGCGGGTCAACGGCGAGTGCGCATGGCCAGCCTCGCCCCGGGCCCAGGTTCATGGTTCATGCTGCGTTCCAGGTCACGCGGGCACCAGGAACTCGCACCGCGGTCCGGTGGCTCGTGTGAGCCGTCGATCGAGCGACAAGGGGCGCGCTCCCGGCGCGTTCCTGCGCCGGCTGAGCCCACCGCCGGGCTGGCCGCCGACCAGTCCGAGACGAGCTGGACGGCCGTGCCGTGGAAGAGATCTCCGGTGGACGACGCAACCGCATCTTCTGTCACGGTCCCTACCTCGAGTTGTTCGCACCACCACGCGCTGGGTCCGATGGATCCGACGAGAGCTACGGTAACCGCGTCCGGCGCGGGACCCTCGGGGGTGAGATGGCACAGACCGGGTCGCGGTCGCTCCCCCGGCGGGTCGGGCGCGTTGCCGCGGGCCTGCTGCTTCTGGCCGTCCTCGCGTTCGTGGTGTGGGCGAGCCTGGCCCGGACCGCGACACCCGGACCCCTGGAGGCGGCCGTCGATGATCCGGCGGTGGAGGTCGAGCTCGGCTCCGTCGTCACCCTGCGTCCAAGCGCGAGCGACCCGGAGCGCGGCGTGGTGTTCTACCCGGGCGCGCGGGTGCACCGGGAGGCGTACGTCGCCACCTGGGCACCGATCGCCGCGGAGACCGACACCCTCGTACTCATCCCGCGGATGCCCCTCAACCTCGCCGTGTTCGGACGCTCCCGCGCGGACACCCTGATCGCCGAGCACGACGAGCCCGACGAGTGGTGGGTCGGTGGCCACTCCCTCGGCGGGGCCATGGCCGCCAGCTGGCTCGGGACCGAACCGGAGACCGACGTCGCCGGGCTGCTGCTCTGGGCCTCCTTCGCGACCGACGGCGCCGAGCTCGCCGAGCGTGAGGATCTCCACGTCCTGTCGGTCAGCGGGGAGCGCGATGGGCTCGCGACCCCCGACGACATCGCCGAGCGTCGTAGCCTGCTGCCCGAAGGCGCCGTGATGGTCGAAGTCGAGGGCATGAACCACGCCCAGTTCGGACGCTACGGAGCCCAGCGCGGCGACCTCACACCGACCATCAGCGACGAGCAGGCCACGCGGGCCCTGACCGACGCCCACGTCGAGGTGTTCGCGGATCGGTGAGCGGTCGGAGGACGAGCGTGCGACGGACCAGCGGCGGGGGCACGATGCGCGACGCGCTCGAACGACGCGTCGGGTGGCCGGTCTGGGCAGTGACGGCCGCGGTGTTCCTGGTGTTCCTGGCGGTCGTGCTGCCGGCTGAGGCCGATCGCTCCCTCGAGGCGCTCGGCACCAGCGAGGTGCCCGACAGCTCGCTGTTCTACACCGCCGCCGACCTCGAGCGTCTCGCCGG
>SKNP01000254.1 GCA_007120485.1 Nitriliruptoraceae bacterium | reverse complement strand
TCCGCTGCCGACCGTCGGACGTGCGACGCTTGACGCATGGACCTGCAACGGATCACCCGACACGACATCGACGACCACCTCCGCGTCGAGGCGGGCGTGGACGTGCTCGCCGGTGGAGCACCCCGGCCCCGGCTGGTGCTCTTCGGGCGCACCTCGGCCGTGCTCGCCGCCGACGCCAGACCGCGACGCGCAGACGAGGCCTGGCTCGACCACGTCACCGAGCTGCTCTACCTCGCCCGCGTGCTGCGACCCCGGGGCATGGCACTGTGCTTCACCATGGCGCCCGATGATCCGCAGACGGATCCCTCGTTCGTCCTCCATGTGGTGACGGCCGACCGGATATTGGGCAGTAGGTGCCGCACCCGGCACCGCGTCCACCCGTTCCTGGTCTCCGAGGACGGGATGGTGACCTGGCAGCCGCCACAGGTCCCGTCTGACCGTCACCGTTACGACGCCTTCGGGGCCGCCGCGATGCGCCGGACCCGTGCGTCGCGTCGCCGCCACCCCGGCATGGTGGCCAGGTTCCTGGTCGGCGAAGGGCACCGGGTGCGGATAGCGCCGTCGCTGTCTGCACGCATCGCCTTGGACGGTGTGCCAGCGTGACACCTTGACCTGCGAACCTTCGGCGCATGAGCGCCCGTCAACCGCCAGCTGATCCACCACGCAGGGGGTCATGCCATCGCACCTCGGGGAAACGCGCGAAGTCGGTGTCCGACGACATGACGGTCAGGCCGTGCTCGATCGCCAGGGCTGCCAGCTGCGCGTCCGGCACCAGGTTCCCGGTGACCGGTGTCGTGGTGGACAACCGGGCGAGGACGGCAGCCGTGCGCTCTGTGGCGGATGGGATCCAGACGGGGTCGGCGTCGAGCCACGAGCGGACGAACCCCAAGGCACCGTCTGAGGTCAAGGGCTGCGTCGTCACTCGAGGGTGGGTCGCGATCCGCAGGAACGCCCCGATCGTCTGCCACGGCAGACCGACCCGTCGATCACCGTTGAGCGCCGAGTCCAGCCAGCGGCTTGCCGCCGCGTTCTGCGGGCTGCGTGCGTCGACCGCGTACAGCAGGACGTTCGCGTCGAGGAGCACCTACGCCTCGTCGAGGACATCGAGGACCGCCCCGATGTCGGTCACGTCGACCTTCAGCCCGAGGTCGGCGGTGCGGTGCCGGTAGGCAGCCGTCGGTGGCGGTGCGCTCATCCCGAGTCGCGCCAGCCGGTTGACCGCCTCGCTCAGCCCGAGGCCCTCCTCGCGCCGCAGGCGCTCGACCTCGGCCGCCACATCCTGATCTAACTTGAACGTCGTCCTCATGCATCGATCTTAGCATCATGATGCGCATCTGGCGACATGCGGTGGCGCCGAGCGGCTGAGGCTCGAGCACCGAGGCGCCCGAGCGGCGCGGCGAGCCCGGTCATCGACCCAGGACTGATGGGCCGTTGCCCCCGAGGATGCCGAGGTGGAGCGCACGCAGCACCGCCCGGGTCCGGTCGCGAACGCCGAGTTTCAGAAGCACGTTCGACACGTGGTTCTTGACCGTGCCCTCGGCGAGGTGCAAGGCGGCGGCGATCTCGCGGTTGGCGTAGCCGCTGGCGATCAGGCGCAGCACCTCGAGCTCCCGGTCGGTGAGTTCCGGATCGGGGCCAACGCTCGTACCGAACCCGTCACCCTCGCCGTCGTCGGGGTGGGAGGCGCGGACGGCTCGGATCAGGCGATCGGTGATGGCGGGCTCGATCAGGGTGCCGCCGTTCGCGAGGGTGCGGACCGCGCCGACGAGCTGATCGAGCGTGACGTCCTTCAGCAGGTAGCCGCGGGCGCCGGCCCGCAGCGCCTGCAGGACCAGCTCGTCGTCATCGAAGGTGGTCAGGACCAGGACCGGGACATCGAGGTCGCGCTCGGTGAGGGTGTGCAGGGTGGCGATCCCGTCCCGTCGGGGCATGCGCAGGTCCAGCAGCAGCACGTCCGGACCGTGTTCCTCGACCAGCGCGAGCGCCCCGTCCCCGTCCTCGGCTTCCGCCACCACCTCGACGTCGTCGGCCAGGCTGAGCAGGCTGCGGATGCCCTGGCGCACCAGGGTCTGGTCATCGACCACGCCGACACGGATCACGTCGCCGGCACCTCCGCGACGACCTCGAACCCCCGGTCGCCACGGAAGGCCACGGTGCCGCCGAGCTCCTCGACACGCTCGCGCAACCCCTGCAGCCCGTTGCCCAGTTGCAGCTCCTTCGCGCCCGCGCCGTCATCGTGTGCGGTGAGCACGACCGCGCCATCCTGACCGTCACGCACGTCGATCCACAGGTTCGCTGCCTTGGCGTGCCGGATCGTGTTGGTGACGACCTCCTGGACGCAGCGGACGAGCGCGATCGCGTGCGCGTCGTCGACCTCCACCTCGTCGTCCACGGTGAGGTGGACCGCTGGTTCGGGCAGGTCGTTGACGATGTCCTCGAGGGTCCTGCGCAGATCCAGCCGCTGCCGCCGGAGCGCACCGACGGAGGCGCGGACGTCGGTGAGCAGGTCCTTGGCGATCATGCGTGCGCGCCCGACGTGTTCGGAGGCGGGAGGTGCGCTGTGGTGGCTGGCGACCTCGAGTTCCAACGTCAGCGCCGTGAGCTGATGGCCGACCACGTCGTGCAGCTCACGGGCGATCCGGAGCCGCTCCGCGCTCCGGCTGGAGTCCTCGAGCAACGCCGAGGCTGCACGCAGCTCGGCGTGCGCCACCGCGAGCTGTTCGCGTGACGACGCCTCCCGCTGCTGGATGACGATCGCGACCACCGACAACGTCTGGAGCATCAGGTAGATGCCGGCGGTCAGCAGCGCCTCCATCGGCGAGCCGCCAGCGAGCGAGGTGGCGACACCGGCGACGGTCGCGTACGCGCCCACGATCGCTGCCGTCCAGACCCGGGGCACGATGTAGGCGCTGATCGCGGCGATGAGCACCAGGAGGATCGGGGTCCACCCGGTCGCCGGGACGAGCAGGACGGCCGCCGCGCCGAGCACGACCTGCACCGCGAGGATCCGCAGTAGCCACCGACGGGCGACGATCTCGACGAGCCACAGCGTGGCGAGGAAGCTCAGCAGGAACCACGCGTAGACGTTCCACCACAGCCACGGCGGGCCGATGGTCGGGTCATCACCGGCCAGCTGCGTGACCAGGACGGGGATGCCGGCGGTGAGCGCCAGCAGCGTCACCAGCGATCCCGCCCAGATGTCGAGGCTCAGGCGGCGCATGCGGCAAGCGTAGGCCGGGGCATCGGTACTGACCCGTGCTGGAAGTCATGGGTGAGGGTCGTGACGGGTGGCACGCGAGGCGCGACCGACCGCTCCGTAGCGTCGGAGGCGACCATGAGGAGGGTGAGATGAGCGCAGCCGTCGAGGTCGAGGGCCTGCACAAACGCTACGGGGAGACCGTCGCCGTGGACGACGTCTCCCTCCAGGTCGAAGCCGGCGAGATCTTCGGCATCCTCGGTCGCAACGGGGCCGGCAAGACCACCACCGTCGAGTGTGTCGCCGGCCTGCGGCGACCCGACCGTGGCACGGTCCACGTCCACGGCCTGGACCCGCAGCACGACCGTCGGGCGCTGCGGCAGATCCTCGGGGTCCAGCTCCAGGAAGCGCGGCTGCACGGTGCGCTCACGGTGCAGGAGCAGGTCCGCCTGTACGCCTCGTTCTACCCCGACCCCCACGACCCGGGTGAGCTGATCGAGGCGCTCGGGCTGGCAAGCAAGCGGGACACCGCCTTCGACGACCTGTCGGGTGGGCAGCAGCAGCGGGTATCGATCGCGCTGGCGCTCGTCGGTCGGCCCCGCATCGCGATCCTCGACGAGCTGACGACCGGCCTCGACCCCGAGGCACGCCGCGACATCTGGAAGCTGATCGAAGGCATCCGCGACCGCGGGGTGACGGTCGTGCTCGTCAGCCACACCATGGAGGAGGTCGAGCGACTGTGTGACCGCGTCGCGATCATCGACCAAGGTCGGGTGATCGCCAGCGACTCGCCCGTCGGGTTGGTCGCGGCTGCCGGCCTGTCGGAACACCTCCGCTTCACCCTGACCGATCACCTGGACACCGCACTTTTGGAACAGCTACCGGAGGTCGAGGAGGTCGAGCTGGACGGTCGCGAGGTCACGGTCAGCGGCCGGGGCGACCTCCTGCGCACCGTGAGCGAGACGCTCGTCCGAAACGGGATCGTCACCACCGGGACCCGGACGGAGACCCCAGGACTGGACGAGGCCTTCCTGGCCCTGACTGGGCGCCGGTTCGACGCCGGTGACGAGGACGGAGGCGCACGATGAGCCCCGACACCACCCTGGCGGGCATCGATGTCCGCGGCCCCGGCCCACGCGCGTGGGTCCACCTCGTCGTCGTCGAGTGCAAGATGGTGATCCGCGACACCACCGGGCTGATCGTCCCGCTCGGGCTGCCGCTGCTGATCATGGTGATGTTCGGCCAGGGCACGACCGGGGAGGCGATCCCGGACCTCGGGGGACGCAGCGCGTTCGATGTCTACGTCGTGCCCCTGGTGCTGGTGATGGTCATCGCCACGATCGGGGTGATCAACATGCCGAGCTTCCTCGCGAGCTACCGCAAGCTCGGCATCCTCAAGCGTCTGTCCGCCACCCCGGTCCATCCGCTGATGGTCCTGGTCGCGCAGGTCATCACCAGCCTGGTGCAGACCGCGCTGGGGGTCGGGCTCGCCCTGACCGTCGGCGCGGCGTTCTTCGGCCTTCGGGCGCCCGAGCACCTCGGCGTCGCCTTCGGGGTGTTCGCCCTGGCGACGGCGTCGATGTACGCGGTGGGCATGGTCATCGCCGCCATCGCCCCGACGATCAACGCCTCGGTGGCGATCGGATTGATCGTCTTCTTCCTCATGGGTGCGGTCGGCGGCCTGTTCGGTCCGGTCGACAACCTGCCGGAGGTCGTGGCGCGGATCGGCGAGTTCACGCCCTTCGGGGCCGCGGTGCCGGCGCTGCAGTCGGCCTGGATCGGGCAGAGCCTCGACACGGTGCACGTCGCGAGCCTGGCCGTCGCCACTTCGGCGGCGAGCCTCTTCGCGGGGGTCAGGTTCCGTTGGGACTGAGACGATGCTGGCCCCAGCGCGAAGCGCCGGGGCCAGCTGACGCGGGCCGCCCGTCGGTCAGTTCCGCGGCGTCGTGCCGATCACGGCAGCGGGACCGCAGCCGGGGTTGCGTTCAGCTCCAGGTGCGTCGTCGACGTCGCACCGGCGTACTCGACGGTGATCAGCGTCGCATCCCCGTCGACGAGCGCCTCGAACAGCTCGGCCGCGTCGTCCTCGTCGGCGACGGTGGCGACGACCTCGCTATCGCCGGCATCGTGGGTCACCGTGATGCCGTCGGCGCCGAGGCTGGTCCGCTCACCGTCGTGGTAGAACCAGTGCTGGTCCGCCTCGGCGGTCGTGACCGCTGCGTCGTAGCCGAAGGTGACCTCGAAGGACTCGACCGTCTCCTCACCGGTCGTGGTGTCGGTCGTGGTGTTCTCCACGATCTCGACGGCGTCGAGCGCGGACGCGGCGGTCGCTCCGGCGTCGTAGGAGACGCCGGCGACACCGACCGAATCGGTGGCGTTCGACAGCTCCGTCACGGTCGAGGCCTCGACCGTGTTGAACGCGACCGACGCGCCCGTGATCAACTCGTCCACGGCACCCGCCTCGAAGGACACGGTGAAGGACTGGTCGTCTTCACGCTCCGGGGCACCGGTCGCCGGGGTGGCCTCCGTGCCGTCGACGTACGAGAGCGCGAAGCCCTCACCTCCGCTGCCGAGCGCGAGGTTCACGCTGCGGTCGAAGGTGTAGGTCGCCTCGTCGTTGGACGCATCCACCTCGACGTCGACGAGGTTCGGTGCGTCCTCGGTGTCGCCGTCCCCGATCCCGTGTGCGTGGAGCGGGTTGGCGAAGCCGAGCACGTCGGCGACGGCCCCGGCGTCGGCGTACGCCCGGACGATCCCATCCGTCTCGCTGCCGAGGGCGTCCTCGATCAGGTCCTCACCGACCGCGAAACCGGTCGCGGTCACGGCGTTGTCGTCCGCGTCCGCCTCGGTCGCCGTGAACTCGGCACCGTCGTCGGTGACGACGTGGAAGTCGGTCGCTTCCACCTCGCCGTCGATGTTCGCGTCGAAGACGTACTCGACCTCGACCTGGTCGTCATCGGTCGTGGACACGCCCACGTCGGTGATGTCCGGTGCAGCGGTGCGACCCTCGTCGAAGCTCACACCGTCACCGAAGGCCACCGACCCCTCCGGGGTGGCGAGCCCGTCGGCGTCCGCAGCGGCGCCGTGCGACACGCTCGCGGTGGTCAGCAGGTCCAGGACCGCCGGGTCGACCGTGTAGACGGCACGGGCGGTGTGGTCATCCTGCTTGATGACACCTTCGGGCTGGAGCGCGTGCGCGTCGTCGGCTTCAGCGACGGAGTCGCCGAGCTCACCCTGCGGCAGGAACGAGAACAGGTGGAACCCGTCCGCGTCCAGGTCGCCGGAGGTGATCTCCTCGTCGAAGGTGTAGTCGACGGAGAACTCACCGCTACCGGTCACCGCGAGCTGCGCGTCGGTCAG
>SKNP01000520.1 GCA_007120485.1 Nitriliruptoraceae bacterium | reverse complement strand
CTCGTCCTCCGCCTCGTCCTCCGCCTCGGACTCATCGACCGCCGCCATCTCCGCCACGGGCACGGTCGCGTCGCTGAGCCCGTCCGACGCGGGGACCAGCTCCTCATAGCCGGGAGTCGTCACGCGCAGCCATCCGGCGGGCACCCGACCGGCCACGAGCTCGTACGGCGTCGGCGAGGGGTCGACGGGCACGCCGTCCATCGCCAGCGTCACCGCCGCGACCCTGGGCGAGAGCACCCGATCGATCCAGGTCGCGGCCTCGGTGCCCGCCAGGGTGCTGGTCTCGCCTCCCTCGTCGACGACCGTGGCCGTGACGCCGCCGTGCAGGAAGACCAGCAGGCCGCCGTCGACGTCGGCGACCGCCCCGAGCGGTGACGGGTCGTCGGCCACGGTCAGGTGAGCCGCGAGCGCCCGCGCCAGCTGGCGGCCCGGCGACCGGTCGTCGGCTGCCGCGCTGATGGCCTCGGCCAGCGGCCCGGGCACGTCTGGCCCACCGACGAGCAGGGCCACACCGGGGACCGCCACGACCGTCGCCGGCGCGTCCTGCCCGATCGCTCCGAGCTCCAGACGCCTGGTGTCCATACCACCTCGTCTGCCGTCAGCTTGCGGTTCACGGCACGCGGCTCCCACCGGTCCCGCCGCCGGGCGGCTCAGAGCCCATCGATGCGAACGTCACGGTCCCGGATCGCCGACTGCAGCCGATCCGGCAGACGTTCGGGCTGCCAGGTCGATGCGTCGAAGCCCACCACGTCATCGTCGCTCTGCCACGCCTGAGCCACGCCCGGGGCGAGCAACGCGGCCAACAGGGCACGCTCGTCGTCCCGGAGCTCGCTCGCGAACTCCGAGAGCCGTACCAGCAAGCGGGTCGCCGCGTCGTCGTCCATACCCACCCAGACGTCGGTGAGGCGGGGCGGTTACAGCCACCGGGCGGACCGTCACCGAAAGCTCCGGCCGCCACCGCAAGCGTAGGCGGTGCGCCCACCCGGGGTCACGGGTCACCCGTCGGCCCCACGGCGTCCAAGCCGTCGTGGGGCAGGTCGAGCTCGGCGCGGGCGCGTTGCTCGCACCGCTGGCACGAGCGGACGTGGCGGAGTGAGGCCAGGTCGTCACCCTCCTGCCGGACCAGGTCCAGCTCGGCACAGCCACGCCGGCCGGCGGCCGCCACCTCCAACACCACCCGGTCCCGCAGTCGATGCCGGGCCCGGTGGAGCATCACCTTGGCCGCGGTATGGCTGATCCCGAAGGCACCCGCGAGGTCCTGGGGACCAAGCCCCAGCCAGGTGACCATGGCCACGGCCGTGGCGTCACGCTCCGACAGACCGGCGACGCAGCCCCGGACCAGCGCTGCCAGCTCGCGCAGATCGGCCGTCTCCTCCGGTCCCGCGGCCGCGTCCGCCAGTCGCCCGTCCGGAAGATCATCCCTGGGGTCGTCGCGATCACCCTCCAAGGGCTCGGTCCGCAGCCGCGCCGCGGCTCGATGCCCGTCGACCGCCAGCCGTCTGGCGATGCTCAGCAGCCACGGCCGGAAACGGTCGGGCTCGCGCAGCTCATCCAATCGTGCCAGGGCGCGGGTGAAGGCCTCCTGGGCCACATCGTGGGCGTGCTCGCGGTCGCGTGTCCGCTCCCCCACCGCGACCCGGACCGCCGGCAGGTGCCGCGTGTAGAGCTCAGCGAAGGCTCGGTCGTCGCCGGCCCGCGTTGCCGCGACCAGCGCGGCATCGCCAGCCTCGTGCACCGCGTCCTGCAGGGACCCCGTCACCAGCGGTCCCGTTGCAGGGTGCGCGGCAGCGCCGACGAACCGCTGGCCACCAGGTCGGAGCGACGCACCGCCGAGGTCATGCGCCGGCTGAGCCGCCCAGGCTGCTCCCGTGCCTCGAGCACGTTGGCTGAGGTCGCCCACAGCACGGTCTTGAGCTGGAAGGGGGTCAAGCCGGGGTGCTTGGACAGGACCCGAGCGGCGAGCCCGGCCACGTGAGGGGCGGCGTAGGAGTTGCCCGTCACCTGGGACCGCACACCGTCGCGCCAGGCCACGTCCACGTCCATCCCACGGGCGAGGAACTCGGTGGGTGGCTCGGGGTTGTGGTGGAACCGCCAGGGATCCTCACCGGCATGGCAGGCCACGCTGGTCACCGAGGCGAACAGCGAGGGAAAGCTCACCCGGGCGACGTTGTTCGCGGCGGTCACCAGGAACATCCGCGCGAAGTAGGCCCGGTCGCACAACTCGTAGAAGGGGAGCGCCCAGTCACGCTTGACCGTGCCGAGCGACAGGTTGACGACGTCGAAACCCTCGTCGATGACGTGTTCCAGCGCACGGTGGAAGACCGCGCCGGTGCTGCGCAGACGCCGGTCGAGCACCTTGACGCTGGTGATGCGCGCGGCCGGAGCGAACTGGTGGATGAGGTCGGCGCAGGCCGTGCCGTGTCCGACGACGTCCTCATGGGGACCGGCGCGCACCACGACGCCATCGTCCTCCGTGAACACCTCGCGGCCCGCCGATCCGTCGACCGCACCCTCGAGCGCCGGGTGATCGGCCTCGATCCCGCTGTCGATCACCGCGACCCGCACACCCGCGCCGGTCGCCCCCTCCCAAGCCCATTCCGGCGAGAGGTCCTCCAGGCTCGGTGCGCCCGGCAGCTGGAGGACCGCGGATTCCCGGGCCCAGGCCGGACGTGCGTCGTTCCCGCTCATCGTCGCAACAGGCTGTTGACCAGCGGCGCCACCCGCCCGAACCCGGCCGGGTCGGAGCGCTCCAGCTGACGGAGCTGGCCGGCCAACTCGTCGGCGGTCGGCGGCGCGACACCGCCAAGGGACTCGACCACCGCGGCGCCGGCGACCTCACCCAGGATGGAGAGCAGCTCCACATCATCCAGGTCGAACCGGCCACGGTCCTCGCCCGCGACCACCTCGAGCACGGCCACCTGATCGTCATCGTCCGCGCACGGCACCGCCAAGAGATGCCCCCGGCTGGTGCCCAGCAGCGCGAGCTCGGCGCCTGCCCGGTCGTCGTGGGCGACCAGCTGCAGCGACGCGGGCTGGCTGGTGGCCAGCACGAATCCCCCGTAGCTGCGCTCCAGGTCCAGCCGATGGCCGTCGGGGACGCGCAGGCTGGCGTCGGCGCTCTCGGCAGCGACCACGGTCAGAGCGTCGTCACCGTCGGGGACCGCCAACCAGCCGGCCACGGCGTTGGTCCCGCGCACGGCCAGCCCGACCACCACCTGCAGCGTCCGCGACCTGGCGTGCTCCTCGACGCTCATCCTGGCCTCCTTCCCGACGATGCCCGTCGCCCGTTCGTGGTCGTCCCGCTTGCCGTCAACCGGATGCGCTCCCTGGCGTGCCCGGAGGCGCATCGACGGCACGCTCCACGCCACCGGTCGCCTCGGCCACCACCGAAGCGCCCCGGCCGTCGGCGCGCCCGCCCGGTCCCGCCGCGAACGTGGCGCGACCGAGCTGGCGGCCAGAAGGGGCCGCGCCGCCACCGTGGGAGAGGGCAGCGGCCACCGACGGATGGCGGGCGGCCAGTCCCCGCAGCTGCTCGTCGCCGAGCACCAGCACGGTGCTGGCCTCCACCGCCTGGGCGACCGCGCCGCGGGCGTCGCCGAGCAGGGCGCTCACGCCGAAGGCATCGCCGGGGGTGAGCTCGGCCTCTTCGACCAGTTGGCCTCCCAGGTCGGGAGCCATCACCCGAAGCCGGCCACGGGCAACAAGTGACAGCCGACCACCTCCCTCGTGCAGCAGCTGACCCGGGTGCAGCTCCACCGACCGCAGCCGCTCGGCAACCTCGGACCGTCCGTCCTCGTCGAGGCCCGAGAACACCGTGGTCCGCCGCAGGGCCGCAGGCACGTCCAGCGACGGCCCGCTTGGCACCACCTCCCCGGTCTGCTCGGCCCACATCCGGGCGTACAGCCCGCCGTCGGCGACCAGGTCCTCGTGGGTCCCCTGCTCGGCGATCCGCCCGCCCTCGAGCACATAGATGCGGTCGTAGCCGACGACGGACGTCAGGCGGTGCGTGATCGACACCGTCGTCCGGCCCTCACCCACCCGCTCCAGGGTGTCAAGGATCCGCCGCTCGGTTCCCGGGTCCAACGCGGAGGTCGCCTCATCGAGCAGCAGCACCCGCGGATCGCGGATCAGCGCCCTGGCCAGGGCCACGCGCTGCCGCTGACCGCCGGACAGGTTGGCCCCGCGCGCTCCGACCGGGGTGTCGTAGCCGTGGGGCAGCTCCAGAATCGTCTCGTGGATGTCGGCGGCCCGCGCCGCGGCCTCGACCTGCTCCCGGGTCGCGCCGACCCGTCCCAGGGCGATGTTCTCGCCGACGCTGACGTCGAACAGGAAGCTGTCCTGGAGCACCACACCCAACTGGCCACGCAGCGAGGACAGGCTCGCCGCCCGCAGGTCCGTGCCGTCGGCCCGCACCGAGCCCTCGTCGGGGTCGTAGAAGCGCATCAGCAGGCTCAGGACCGTGCTCTTGCCCGACCCCGAGGGCCCGACGAAGGCGACCTGGCTGCCGGCCGGGATCGTGGCGTCCACCCCGTCCAGGACGCGGGTGTCGGGGTCGTAGCCGAAGGCGACGTCGCCGAGCTCCAGTTCTCGGCTGACGGGGCCGAGCTCGACGGCGTCCGGGCGGTCGGCGATGCCGGGCTCGCGGTCCAGCACCTCCTTGATCCGCATCATGGCGCCGGCCGACCGTTGCAGCTGCTCGCCGACCCCGGTCAGGGTCGTGATCGGGGTGATCACCTCACCCATGATGCCGAGGAAGGCCACCAGGGTGCCCAGCGTCATCTGGCCGTTGAGGACCAGCCAGGCGCCGAAACCGAGCACCGTCAGCCGCAGCACGGCAACGATGGCGTTGACCGAGAGCCCGAAGAGGCCGCCGAAGAGGTTGAGTCGGACCTCGGCGGCGAACAGCCGCTCGGCCGCGCGGGCCAACCGGCTGCGCTCACGTTCCTCCAGGCCGAAGAGCTTGACCACCGGCTCGGCCTGGTAGTTCTCGGACACGATGGACATCAGCCCCGACCGCTGCTCCTGCACCGTCAGGCTCCGACGGCGGGCACCCGACCCCATCAGCCGGTAGACCAAGGCCACCAGGGGGGCGCCCAGGACCACGACGGCTCCGAGCACCAGATCGAGGCTCAACAGGACCACCGAGGCCACAACCACGTGCAGGACCTGGAAGATGCCGTCACGAAGCACGCGAGAGAGGCCGCGCTCCATCAGCCCCACGTCGTTGAACAACCGTGAGGTCACGTCACCCTGCTGGTGACGCTGGAACCAGTCCGTGGACAGCGACTGCAGGTGATCGAACATGCGCTGGCGCACGTCCCGGACGACGGCGCTGGAGATGTAGGCGCTGAGATAGTTCCGCCGCAGCCCGGCGAGCAGCGACACGGCGAAGACCGCCGCGAGCAGCAGGAGCAGGTCGGTGACCTCACCGAAGTCGCCGCTCGGGATCGCCTCGTCGAACAGGGCTTGGGTCACGAAGGGGAACACCATCGTGAAACCGAGCCCGAGCACCATGTACAGCCCGACCTCGACCTGCCGTCGCCGGTGGGGCCGCAGGTAGGTGAGGGCGAGCCGGGCGAACTCCCTGGTCTGCAGCCTGGGCGCCGGCTCCTGCAGCTGCCCCCGCCAATCCGCCTCCAACTGCAAGAGCGAGCGACCCGACAGCTCCCGCGCGGTGGCGTCGACCGCCCCCGGCCGCGCCTGCTCAAACAGCTCGCGGACGGTGGCCTCGCCGAGCTTGCCGATCAGGAACCGCACGAACGAGGCGGCCATGGCCGCCCCCAGCTCGCCTTCGGCCTCGGACCGTCGCGGCAGGGACGTGGCCGCCAGTTCCTCGTCCCGGTCGGTGGAGCCGGCCAGGTGTAGCCCGTAGCCCTCCAGCAGCGGCCACAGCTCGTCGGCTGCCGGGAGGGCAGCGCCGAAGAGCAGCACGAACCCGCGTTCCAGCGGCTCCGGGGGCGACTCGGCGGTGACCACCATCCAGAGCTCGCCGCGCTCGGGGTCGACCATCGCCCCGGAGGTCACCAGCCGACTGGGGTCGTCGGCACGTGGGAAGGGATCAACGAGGTGGACCGTGGGACGCCACCCGGCGTCCGCGCTGCCCAAGCCCGCCAGCGCGGACCGGGCCCGACGCGCGTTGCGAGCGACACGTCGGACCACCTCCGCGCCCGGTGAGCCCTCCCGGTAGTGGATGATCACCGCGTTGGCGTCGAGGGTCCGGACCCCGGCGTCGGACTCCGGGGCAGGCGGCATCGGTGGCGCGGGTCGGCCGCTCACGGCCGGATGCGGCGGCAGCGGCGGTGCCGCGCCGGCATCGGGCCCGGGAGGCGGCGGTGGTGCCGGTGCGGCCTCGACCTCGAGCTCGGTGTGACCTGCCCGCACGGTGCGACCGGGCGGGACCACGGCCTCGGCGTCGATGCGTGCCCCGTCGACCGTGGTCCCGTTGGCGCTGCCGAGGTCGGTGACCAGGAGCCCGTCGGTGGCCGGGGAGACCGCCAGGTGACGCCGTGAGACCGTGGGGTCGTCCACCACGACCCCGTCGACGTCCCGCCCGACCTCGGTCCG
>SKNP01000319.1 GCA_007120485.1 Nitriliruptoraceae bacterium | reverse complement strand
CCGCCCGCTGACGACCCCCGCCCGCTAACGACCCCGCCCGCTGACGACCCCCGCCCCCTGACGTAGAGTCGATCGTCGTCAGGCCGGACCACGAGAGGGCCACCGCGCATGTACGACCGGGTCATCCTGCCCATCGATGGTTCCCAGCGCGCCCTGGCTCCGCTGCCGTACGCCGAACACCTCGCCCGGACCTGGCGACGCCAGCTCGAGGTCCTCCACGTCGCCACCGACCACGACGGGCCGCCGGTCACCCCGCCCGAGGACTACGACCTCACCGTGGTCGAAGCCCCCGCTGCAGCACCGGCGATCTGCGATCACGCACGCACCAGCGAGCCGCCCGCCCTGCTGTGCATGGCCAGCCGAGGTCGCACCGCCGTCGGCGAAGCGCTCTTCGGCACGGTCACCGCTCAGGTCATCCGCCACCTCCATGCTCCACTGGTCGTGACCGGCCCGAAGCTGCTCGCCGCTGCGCCGACGCCGCTCGCCCCGACCCAGGAACCTGACCTACGGCGGTTGCTGGTCTGCCTCGATGGCTCGGCCACCTCGGCCAGCATCCTGCCCACCGCGCGCACCTGGGCCAGCGAGCTCGGGCTCGAACTCATCCTCCTCCACATCACCTACCCGCTCGGTGACCCGAGGATCGGCGAGCTCACCGTGCCCGAGGAGACCCGTGAGGTGACGGCCCAGCTGCGACGCACCGCCCACGAACTCACCAACGTGGGCATCGACGCGACCTGGCACGTGATCGAGGACACCCACCCCCCGACCGGCATCATCCACCAAGCCACCCACCGCGGGGCTGACCTCATCGTCATGGCCACCCACGGCCGAACCGGCCTCGCCCGGATGCTCACCGGCAGCGTCACCACCGAGGTCGTTCGCACCGCACCGATGCCGGTCCTGACCCTGCGGCCCGAGCACCTCACGTAGGTACGGCACACCGCCCCGGGGGCGAGGGAACGGTGTCCCTCGAGGACCGAGGGCCGTGCCAGCGGCATCATCACGGCGACGGCACGGGTGGCCGAGGCAGCGGCGCCGGCAGCTCGCGGCGGCGGCACGGGTGGACGGGGCAGCTACCTTGCTCCGGTCGGCTGACCGGAGGCACGGGTGGACCTGGGGGTGTTCGAGCAGGTCGCGGTCGTGCTCGGGGTGTGCGTCGCCGCAGGGGCGCTCGCGCTGCTGCTACGGCAGCCGTTGATCGTCGGGCTGATCGCCGCCGGGATCGCGGTCGGCCCGGAGGTGCTCGGGCTGGTCGAGGCCACCTCGGAGATCGAGCTGCTGGCCAAGATCGGCATCTCGCTGCTGTTGTTCGTGGTCGGCCTCAAGCTGGACATCCGGCTGGTCAAGCGGCTCGGCCCGGTGGCGTTGGCAACCGGGCTCGGGCAGGTGCTGTTCACCTCCGTCATCGGGTTCGCGATCGCGATCGGGCTCGGGTTCGACGTGGTGCCCGCCGCCTACATCGCCGTCGCGTTGACGTTCTCCTCGACGATCATCATCGTCAAGCTGCTGACCGACAAGCGCGAACTGGACGACCTCCACGGCAAGATCGCCCTGGGGTTCCTGATCGTCCAGGACATCGTCGTCGTCCTGGCGATGATCGTCATCACCGCCACCGGCACCGACGTCGAGGGCGGCCTGGCCAGCGAGATCTTCGGCGTCGTGCTACGTGGGGCCGCGCTGCTGATCTTCGTCGGCCTGGTTGGCCGCTACATCGCACCCCGGGTCACCCACGTGCTGGCGCGCTCCGGTGAGCTGCTGGTGCTGGCCGCAGTGATGTGGGCGGTCGGCCTGGCTGCGGTGTCGATCCTGCTCGGGTTCAGCGAGGAGGTCGGCGCGTTCCTGGCCGGGATGTCGCTGGCGTCCACGCCCTACCGCGAGGCGATCAGCGGCCGGTTGTCGACCCTGCGGGACTTCCTGCTGGTGTTCTTCTTCATCGAACTGGGCACGCAGTTCGAGCTCGCCAGCGCGCTCGATCAACTGGGCGCGGCGGTGATCTTCTCGCTGTTCGTGCTCATCGGCAACCCCATCATCGTCATGGTCATCATGGGGTTCATGCGCTACCGCAAGCGCGTGTCGTTCAAGGCGGGGCTCACCGTCGCCCAGATCAGCGAGTTCTCGTTGATCCTGGTGGCGTTGGGGGTGGCGCAGGGGCAGATCGGCAGCGACGTCGTGGGGCTGGTGACCGCCGTGGGACTGGTCACCATCAGCGCATCGACCTACCTGATCTACAGCTCCGACGCGATCTTCGACCGCATCGAGCCGATGCTGCGGATCTTCGAGTTCCGCACGCCGGCGCCCGACCTGGACCTCACCGATGACAAGCCCGAACCGGAGTTCATCGTCATCGGGCTGGGCCGGTTCGGCACCACCGTCGTCGAGGGGCTGCGCGAACGCGGCGAGGACGTCCTGGGCGTCGACTTCGATCCCCGCAGCATCATCGACGACGAGCAGGTGCCGGTGATCTACGGCGACGCGGAGGATCCGGATCTGCCCGAGCAGCTGCCGTTGGCCCGGACCCGCTGGGTGATCTCCACGCTGCGGGATCTGGACGCCAACCGGCACCTGCTCTCCGCGTTCCGTCAGCACGGCTACGAGGGGAAGATCGCCGTGGCCGCCGACGATCTCGCGAACGAGGAACTGCTCCAGGAGATCGGCGCCGACGTCGCGATCCGGCCGCTGCATGAGGCCGCCGGGCCGTTCCTCGCCCGCATCTGCAGCTAACCCCGGAACGCGGCCCGTAGCCGGCCCCACCACGACCGGTCCGCCTGCGCGACGTAGCGCGACAGGAACCGCTCCTCGGCCTCGGTGTCCCCGATGAGGATCAGATCCGCGTCCGGCGGTAGCTCGGTGGTTCCGTCGAGGTCGGTGGTGCAGGTGCCGTCCTGCGCCAACCCGACCACGTGGCACCCGATGGACTCGGCCAGGCCGGAGCGGTCGAGCCGTTGGCCCACGAGCTTCTGCGGGGTCGGGACACGGAAGACCACCAGCCCCTCGGCCAGCAGCAGCGTCGTGTCCTCCCGTCGGGCGTTCCACGCCTCGATCGCGCCCGTCGACGCGTACGACAGCGCGAGGTCGGCGCCGGCACGGTGCATGGTGGTCAGGTTGCGGTCGGAGTCGACGCGACCGAGGATCTCGATGTCCGGCCGCAGCTTGCGGCAGTACAGCGTCAGGTAGATGTTGGTGTCGTCGTCGTGGGTGGTGACCACCACGGCGGCGGCTCGGTCGATGCCAGCCTCACGCAGCGTCCCAAGGTCGGCAGCGTCGCCCACCACCGCGTGCTCGAGGTGGGCCACCCGTTCCTCTCGCGTCTCCACGATGCGGTAGGGCGTGCCGGCTGCCTCCAGGGCCGCCGCGGTCGCCCGCCCGACGCGACCGCCGCCGAGGATGACCACCAGCCCGTCGTCGCCGCGTGCCTCGTCCGGGGCGTAGGCCTCGTCGTAAGCAGCCAGCGCGTCCTCCGTGCCGGCCAGCAGCAGGATCGACGTCTCCTCCACGACCGAGCCCGGTGTCGCCAGCTCCAGCGACCCGCGATCCCAACGGCCGATGACCGACACCCCGAACCGCTCACGCAGATCAAGTTCACCGAGGCTTCGGCCGACCAGCTCCGTGCCAGCCGCGGAGGTCTCCGCGATCACCAGGTCGGAGAAGCTGGAGATGATGCTGCTGCGTGCCGTCGGCGCGAGGATGCGACGGGCGAAGCCCTCGCCCAGCAGCTGGCCGAGCTGGACCACGTGGTCCGCACCGGCGAGCTCCAGCACATCGACCGAGTCGGGCGACGTTGCGGTCACCACCACCGTGCTGCGATCGGTCACCTCACGGACGGTGAACGCGACGTTGGTGTTGGCCTGGTCGCTGCGGGCGGTGACGATCAACGCCGCCTGCGCGGCCCGTCCGGCCCGGTAGGTCTCCGGGTCATCGAGCCGCCCAACCAGCACGTCGTAGCCGGCGTCGTGGAGCGACACCGCCTCGTCGACGTCCTCGACGATCAACGCGTACGGCACCCCGGCCGTCGCGGCGCGGTGCATCAGCAGCTCCTCCATGGGGCTGCGGCCGGTCACCAGGATGTGTCCCGAAACGTGGTCGGGGAGCCGGCGTGGCGCGCGAGCCTCCTGCGCCGCCGCCCGGAACGGCAGGTAGACCAGCTGGATGAACGTGAACGGCAACAGCACCAGGATCAGGACCGCCCCCGCGAGCAGGACCACGACCGAGTACATCCGCCCGAGGTCGGACTCGAACACGATGTCACCGAACCCCAGCGTGGTCATGGTGACCACGGTCCAGTACACCGCCGACGGCCAGCTGTGCTCCTGACCCTCCAGCTCCATCAGGACCTGGAAGCCGACGCTGAACACCAGCACCGAGGCGAGCAGGATCGCCACCAGCCGCACGACCGCGCGGACGCTGCCGCCGGACCGCGGCGCGGACAACGCCGACAGCAGGACGGTCACGAACTTCATCGGCGCACCTGTCCACGCGGCAGGGGTATCAGCGTTCGAACGTGCCGAGCGCGACGACCCACGGGCGCCGTCGATCGAGGATCGGATCCGGCCGGACCTCCACGGTGAGGTCCTTGACCCCGTGCGAGGCGAGCAGCGCCTCCACCTCGGCGTCCGACGCTTCGGAGTCGTGGACGGTGCCGAGCACCGGATGCTCGACCTCGGCGAGGTCGCGGTCCCCGCGGTAGACGGCGAGGTAGACCGGCCCGCGGTCGAGCAGCTCCAGCAGCCGGGCGAACGTCGGCCGCCACGCCGCCCGGGGCAGATGGTTGAAGGTGCCCGACAGCCACAGCCCACCGAACGATCGCGGCCGGAACGGCAGCGCGTGGTACGGCGCCTGCACCAACGGATGGCGGGGCAACAGCATCCGCGCCTCCCGCAGCGCGCCCAGGGACAGGTCGACGCCCACCGGGTGGACACCGGCATCGCGCAGCAGCCGTAGGTCGTTGGCCGGGCCACAGCCGGCGTCGAGCACCAGGTCGCCGCGCGTCGCCAGATCCGCGAAACGGCGCACGTCCGCGACGGGCCGCCGCAGCCGCAGGGACTCCTGGTAGGCGCGTGCGTGCTCGTCGTAGGCGGCGACGCTCGTCAGGGTCCGGTCGTCGAGCTCCACCCCCGCCTCCTGTCCTCGGCGCGCGATGCTAGTGACGTCCGGGCGACCGAACCGCCAGCGGCCGATCGGCCCGGGTTCTCGCGAGCCCCGCAGGGTCGGACGAGGCGACGATGTCAGCTCGACATCGCCTGGTCGATGTCGTCGGCCAACGGCAGCGCCTCGGCGATGCCGGTGAGCTCGAATACCTGCTGGACCCGCGCCGGAGCGCCGGCGATCACCAGCCGCCCGTCGTGGGTGGCCGCGCGCTTGACCCCACCGAGGATCACGCCGAGCCCGAACGAGTCGAGGAACTCCAGGCTGGCCAGGTCGAGCACGATCCGGTTCGCGCCGGTGTACTGCGCTTCCTGGAGGGCTTGCCGGAACTCCGGTGCGGTCGCCACGTCCAACTGTCCGACCAGGGCGAGGATGGTCCACCCGTCGCGCTCGGTGCTCGAGACCGTCAGCAACTCCACGTCGTGCCAGCTCCCCTCGGGGTCGGCGGGACGCTACCGCGCCGGCGCTACCGTGCCGAGCCGCAGCGGACGCGAGGAGCGGACCACGGACCCCCGGGACGTGCTCGAGCTGCTCGCGCGCGCCGGAACGTCGGTGGCACCGGGCGGACACCTGGACGTCGAGGTGGTGCCACCGGACGCCACCGACCCCGCGGACGTGGCCGTGTCCGGCCGGACCGCGCTCACGGACGTCGACACGACCGACGATGCCCCTGCGGGCGCCGACACGACCGACGGCCACGGCGCGGACGCCGAAGGGCTGATCCACCTCGAGCGGCTGCCGGCCCGACGCGCCCGCACCGCCGCGATACCCGACGATCTGCCGGCGGCGCTGGTGCACCGGCTGGAGCAGGCCGGCATCACCGAGCTGTGGTCGCACCAGGAGGAGGTGCTCACGCGAGCCCGCGCCGGCGAGCACCTGGTGGTGGCGACCGGCACCGCGTCCGGCAAGAGCCTGGCGTACCAGTTGCCCACGATCGAGCACCTGCTGGCCGACGACCGGTCGGTGGCGCTCTACCTCGCACCGACCAAAGCGCTGGCCCGCGACCAGCTGCGGGCGTTGCGCCAGCTCAAGCTCCCCCAGCTGCGGGCGGCGGTCCTCGACGGTGACACCCCCCGTCCCGAACGCGACGCGATCCGACGCACCGCCAACTGGGTCCTGACCAACCCGGATCTGCTGCATGCGTCGCTCCTGGGCGACCACCAGCGGTGGGCCGACGTCCTGCACCGCGTGCGGACGGTCATCGTCGACGAGTCGCACGTGGCCCGCGGGGTGTTCGGCAGCCACGTCGCCCTCGTGCTGCGCCGGCTACGTCGGCTGCTGGAGCGCTACGGCGCGGACCCGACGTTCCTGCTCGCCTCGGCCACGATCGGCAACCCCGGCGAGCACGCCAGCGAGCTGACCGGGTTGGACATCGGCGAGGTGGTCGCCGACGGCGCACCGCACGGCGCCCTCGATCTGGGCCTGTGGTT
>SKNP01000461.1 GCA_007120485.1 Nitriliruptoraceae bacterium | reverse complement strand
TTCGGAGATGTCCCGGTCAGCGAGCTCGGCGACGCCGGTGCGTGCCATCAGCGCCCTGGCCCGTTCGTTGAGTTCGCTGCGGGGGGCTAGCCCGGCCAGATAGGCCGGCAGCACGACGTTGTCGAGCAGGGAGAGGTTCTTGAGCAGGTGGACGTGCTGGAAGATGAACCCCATGGTGGTCAGTCGTAGTCGGGCCAGCTCCTTCTGGTCGAGCGTGGCGAGGTCCTGTCCGGCGAACCGGACGTCGCCGGCGGTCATGGTGTCCATGCCGCTGAGGTTGTAGAGCAGGGTCGACTTGCCGGAGCCGGACGGGCCCATCACGGAGATGAACTCGCCATCGTGGACCTGCAGGTCCACCTCTTTCAGCACGGTGTGTCCATCGAAGGCTTTGGTCAGGCCGTGAACTTCGAGCACGGTGTTCGCGGTCGGCTCGAGGACGCCTGGCGTGGTGGTCATGGCGGTCACCCCTATTCGGTGGCGAGGGTGGAGATGTCGGCGGATGCGATGGTGCGGGAGCTGGCCACGGTCGTGCCGGCAACGGCGGTGAGGAACATCGCCGGTAGGAGCAGGTAGGCCAGCAGCGGTGCGACGGCGACGTCGATGCGGCTGGTGCCTTGCCCGAGCGCTTCGAACCCGCCGAACATCACCTCGAACATGAGGTTGAACAGGAACTCGCCGAGGGTGTTGGCGGCGATGGTGCCGACGATCACACCCAGGACGAGCACCAGCAGCATCCGGGTCAGGTACTGGTGGCGGAGGCCGGCGTCGTCGGCGCCGATGGCCCGTTGGATCGCGATCTGGCCCTCGTCCCGGGCGAGGAGCATGCGGGTGAACAGGGCGGTCATCAGCGCGGCGAGCGCGACCGCGACGACGGCCGCGACGACGGCCGCGACCGTCAGCTGCCTCGCGATCGGGCCGAGCGTCTGTCCACGCCATCCGTCGATGTCGGCGATCGTGCCGGGCGCGAGCTGCTCGGCGTACGCCTGGGAGACCTCGGTGGCGTCCGCGTCGGGGGCCAGGTCGATGCCGATCACGTACCACATCACCTCGCCATCCTCGGTCGGCAGGGACGCCTTGGCGGTCTTGCCGCCTCGGGTGATGTCCTGATAGCTCCCGACGATGTCCAGATCACGCGTCTGCCCGCCGACCTCGACGGGCAGGGTGTCGCCGACGTCACGCCCGGACTCGTTCAGTGCGAGCAGCGACAGCGCGATCTCCGATTCGCTGGTCGGGGCACGACCGTCGGCGTACCTGAGCGGCAGGCGGGTGTGGTCGCCGTTCTCGATGTAGAGGCTGGTGGGGTTGCCGTCGCGGTCGACGGTGATGTTGCGGGTGGTGACCATCGGCGCGATCGTGGTCACGTCCGGGTCGGCCTCGAGCTGCTCCACAGCCTGCGAGAACTGGGCCGGCGAGGTGTCGTCGGCATGGCTCAGATCGACGCGCAGGTCGACGGGCCCGATGCCCATGTAGTGGATGAAGTCGGGTGCGGTCGCGGTGGTGGCGGAGTTCACGGGCACGATCATGATGAACGTGCTGACGGCGAAGACGAAGAACAGCAGCAGGTAGGTCGGCCACCGGCCGATGACGTCCATGACACCGAGCCGCAGCTGCACCGGCATCCTCGAGCGGTGCAGCCGCAGGCGTGTCGCGCCGGACTGGTGTCCGGTCGCGCCGGCGCTGAGCGCGGCGACGGCGCTGATGCGCTTGAAGCGACGCAGTAGCACCACGACGAACAGCACCAGCGCCACGAAGACCGCTGCCGCCGCCAGGATCGGCAGCAGCCAGGTCCACACGCTCGAGGTGGACCCCATGTAGCGGGTGATGTTGCGGGTCAGCAGCGGGGTCAGCGCCAGCCCACCGGCCAGCCCGAGGACCGTGGCGATCGCGGCTAGCAGGGCGTACTTGGTGAGGTAGATCCTGCGCACGTCGCGGGTGGCGACACCGATCGCTTTGAGCACGCCGATCTCGCGGTAGTCCTGCTCGGCCGCGGTCAGGAACGAGAACCGCAGGCACAGCGCTCCCACCACCAGCAACAGCAGCGCCACCAGGATCACGACCGCGGCGACCATCCCGTCACCGATCGTGGTCAGCAGCTGGAACGTCGCCGAGTCGACCATCTGGCCGTTGCTCGGCATCTCGGCGTCCAGGTAGTCCTTCTTGAACCCGGCCATCTCGGTGTCGGGGTCATCCAGCCAGAACTCGACGAGGTACTCGACCTCGCTGGTGTGCTCGCGTACCTCGGCCAGGTCGCTGGGGGAGACGGCCAGCCGTTTGGAGCTGGCGATCGCGGGGTTCATGATCGAGTCGCGGGCGAACCCCGCGATGGTGAACTCCTTCGAGAAGCCGTCCGCAGCGTCGATCTGCACCGTCTGGCCGACCTCCAGGCCGTCCTGCACCTGGTAGATGATCGGCAGCACGATGGTGCCGGGCGCCACCTCGGTGATGGGCTGGTTGTCGAGGTCGAGGAGCAGATCACGCTCGGCGTTGGCGACGACCAGCGAGTTCTGCTGGATGCTCTCGGTCTGGAGCTGGCCGTCGAAGGCCAGCTCGGCCCCGTCGATCCCGAGCATCAGCATCGTCTGGTGGTCGGCGACGTCTGTGCGCTGCGCGATCCAGTCCTGGAGTTGCTGCTCGTCGTACTCACCGGTGTGCATCTGGACCACATGGGGTGCATCGGCCTGCTCCATGAGGCTGCTCGCCGAACCGACGAGGCGGACCAGGGTCCCGGTGCTGGCGGTGGCGAGCAGCACCGAGAGCATCATCAGCGCGATCAACACCACGGTGACGCTGCGGTTGCGTTCGAAGTCCCGGACGATCATGCGCCGGTACATCCCGGACCCGCGCGGTGCGCGCCGCCGTGGACCATCCTGTCCGCGGCGTCGGCCAGGACCGCCGGTGCCGGACCGTGGCGCGTCGAGGTGGCCCTCGCCCGACGGGACGGCGGGATCGGGACGGGTGATGAGGCGCATCGCGGGGGCCTCTCTTGCGTCGTCGCCCTAACGGACGGTCTCCAGTGGGAGGGGTGGTTCGGTCGTGGCCGCGCCCGCGAGTTGGCGGCGCGTCAGTCCGGCGGTGACACCCCCGTGCTCCGTGACCAGCGAGAGGTCCACCGCGAACCCGGGGTGGCCGAGTCGGCGAGGTCGAGCGTCGCCTGCCAGCGGTAGGTCGTCGGCCACCGGCGGAAGATCGGCAGGCGGAACAGGACGGCGAGCAGCGGACGGCGGTGCCGGGAGCGCCACGGCCCGAACCGGTCGATCAGCAGGTGGACGCGGTCGCCGTGGCGACGGACCTCGTAGCGCCCAGCCAGCTGCGTGCGGTCGTCCGCCTGCACCAGGATCGCTCCACGGTGGTGGGCAGACGACGGCAGGCTGGCGATGTCCGGTAGCGGCGGGTCGAGTCGCACACCGCACGTGGAGCCCGCTCGGTCGACCCGGACGCCGGCGATGCCTTGGTGCCCATGCATGTCGATGACGTCGACACCCTCCGTCCGCTCGGCCTCGGCCGCCGTACGTCCCCGCGCCCGTGGAAGGTCGGTGAGCCGGCTGGGGTTGAGCTCGCACGCCATGACGTCGGGGTCGTACCTGGCCATCAGGCAGCGCCGCCCACCCACCGGCAGCGGAAGGCGGGGGATGGCCCGCGACTCGCCGTCGACCAGGATCGCCACCTCGGTGCCGCGGACCGGCACGAACGACAGGCCCGGCAGCCAGATGAAGGGGAAGAACGCCGGAGCGTCGAAGGAGCCGCCGACGGGGGCCAGCATCGGGAAGGCGTCCCGCGAACCGGTGACGTGTTCGTGCATCCGTAACTCGACACACCGGCCGTTGGGAGCCGTGAACGCGACGTCGAGCTTGAGGCCATCATCGGTGACCTCGAACCGCGCCGCTCGGAACGTGGTGTGGTGGATCCCGAGCACGCCCTTGCCCAGACCGTCATAGCCGGTGGGATCGACCTGCACGTGCGGCTCCGCGTAGAGCTCCACGTGGTCGTCGTGGCGGTAGGCGAGCAGGACCAGGCCGCGCCCGTCCGGTCCATCCAGCACCTGGGGCTCCAGGGTCCGGTAGGTGGGGTCGTCGGTGACGTCGATCACCAGTAGCCGTCGGATCGGGCCGAGCTGCAGCGTGATCGGCACCAGCAGCCCGTCAGCGCCGGCTGGCTGCCCGAGGTGGTGCCCAGGTGTGGTGGTCGTCATGTCGCAACCTCGAACGATGGGGCCACGTGGAGCAGCGGCGTAGGACGCGGTGTCCCTGGGCCGTGGCGGGCCGTGGAGGATCGGTACGGGAGCGGCCGCGGTGACCTCACGGTCGCAACATGGTGATCGTCCGGTGCTCCACGCTCCGACGCCAGGGTCCAAGGCCTTCGGCTCTTGGCATCGGGTTCACCTCCAGCTTCGCTGGAGAACGAGCGTCATGTCCGTGGACGCCGCGCAGAGAAGGAGCGATCGCAGATGCCAGCCCCCGACACGATCCCCGGTCCCGACAACCAGGTCGATGCGGGCGTCGGTGGCCGGCTCACCGAACTGCTCGACCGGACGGTGGCACGCCGAAGCATCCACCACGCGATGTTCGCCGTCTCCGCCGGCGACGGCGAACGACGGTGGAGCGGCGCCGCCGGGCCGGTCGACGCGGCCGGGACGCCGTTGCAGCCCGGCACGCCGTTCTTCATCGCCAGCGTCACGAAACGGTTCATCGTGACCCTGGTCCTGCAAGCATCCGAGCGCGGCGAGCTCGGACTCGACGACGCGATCGTCGACCACCTGGAGACCGAGGTCACCGACGGGCTGCACGTGCTCGACGGTGTCGACCACACGCCGGCGATCACCATCCGCCACCTGCTCAGCCACACCTCCGGGCTCCCCGACTACTTCGACAAGCCCAGGTCGGGTCGGCCGAGCCTGTTCCGGCAGCTGGCGGCCGGCCAGGATCTCGTGTGGACCTTCGACGACCTGGTCCGCATGAGCCGCGAGGAGCACACCCCCCACTTCCCCCCGCAGGACCTCAGTGCTGACCGGCAGCGTGCCCGCTACTCCGACACCGGCTTCCAGCTGCTCATCGCGATCCTCGAACGGGCCACGGGCCAGTCCTTCGCCGCCCTGCTGACCGAGCGCATCTTCGTCCCGGTCGGCCTCGACCACACCTGGCTGCCCGGCCGGTCCGAGTCGGTCGCACCCACCGTCGCGCCCGCACCGATCTGCGCCAAGGCTCAGCCGCTCGAGCTGCCCGGGATGATCGAGTCGTCCAACGACCTGTACTCCACCACCGGTGACCTGCTGGCCTTCCAGCGGGCACTGATCGAGGGGGAGCTGTTCAACGATCCCGCCACCGTCGGCCTGCTGACCGAACGGTCCAACCTGCTGCGCAACATGATCCCCAACCGCTACGGGCTCGGTACCTGGATCTTCCGCGTCAGTCGGCTCGCCGGTCCCGGCCGGCGGCCGGTCACCCTCGTCGGCCATGCCGGGGTGACCGGGACGTGGCTGTTCCACTGCCCCGAACTCGATCTCCACCTCGCCGGCACAATCGACCAGAGCACCTTCTTCGCCCGCAGCGCACCGTTCCGCATCATGGGACGCATCCTGCGTGCCTGGGACGGCTGAGCCGCTCCGCGGGTCCACGGCGCGGGTCAGGTACGAGCCTTCGCCGCCAGGCCGAGGATGCCCCAGCCGTAGACGAAGTAGGTGATCTGGAGCCAGTGGGGCGGCCAGCCGAGGAACGCCACCTGTACGACGATCCACGCGACCAGCGCGGATCCGACCAGGAGATGGCCGGCGACCGCCCACCGGGCTCCACGGAGCTCCGCGACGAAGGCGACCGTGGGGAGCAGGCCGTTGACGATCGCGAGCGCGATCCCGGCGAAGACCGGCGAGGCGAAGGGCAGGTCCGCGACCACGGCGTCGCCGAGCATCTCCGGACCGGCGAGGACGAGCCCGGCTGCGCCGCCGAACGCGCCGATGGCCAGCACCGCCTCGAGCCAGAGCAGGATCGTTCTGGCCGGCGTCCGGGCTGGAACGCGAGCCTCGACCGTCGTCATCGGCGACCTCCCGTGGCCAACTCCCACGATGCCGTCCGTCGATCCCCGACGTCAGGGGCCTTCGCCCCTCGTTGCTCCCGGTCGGTGAGCGCATCCTGAACGGGTGCTGGGTGACCGCGTGTGCGGTCGAGGAGGAACGATCGTGACCACCGCGGACCACGCCACCACCGCCCCCGACGCCACGGAGACCTTGCAGCGAACGGCCGCAGGGATCGCTGGCCTCATCGCACTGCTCTACGGCCTGATCTGGGCAGGGGTGCTCCCAGCCGTCGCGGGGGCGGAGTCCGGTGAGGTCGCGATCCTCGGGGTCGCCGGCGTCGTGTTCCTGGTCCTGGCTGTACTGCTCTGGCGGTTCGCAGGTCGTCTGCTGTGGCTGGGTACGGCGATCCTCCAGGTGACGATGATCGGGATGTACGTCGTCATCAGCGCCGAACGCGAGCCAGCGTTCGAGGTCTGGGGCCTGTCGATCCGGGTGGCGCAGGTGGCGTTGATCGGTGTGCTGGTCGCGCTCGTCGTTCGTGCGACGCGCCAGCGACGGAACGGTCCCTGAGCTCGCGATCG
>SKNP01000201.1 GCA_007120485.1 Nitriliruptoraceae bacterium | reverse complement strand
CGGTCCTGGGCGGTCCTGGGTGGTTCCGGTCGGTCCCGGAGCCGGTACCCACGGTATTCGGCGGGGGCGCGTGGTGCGACCTGAGGCTCGCGCCGGACCCCCGCGCCCCCGTCGGCCGCGGGCAGCCCCGTCAGGACGGGTCGTCGCCGCGCGGTGGTCGCACGTTCGGGTGCACGGGATGGTCGATGACGCGCAACGACGGCCGAGGCTGTGGTGGTTCGACCCCGGAGTGTGAGGCCGACGCGCCGGAGGTCGGCGTGGGTACCGGCGGCGGGATCGCGGGTAGCTCGTCGCCGTCCGGGCCGCTGCCGGCCTGCGGGTCGTCGGCGCGTCGCCGTCCAGGCTTGCGTGTCCCGGCGGCGCCACCGCGTCGCAGGACCCCCGCCAGGAGCAGGCCGAGCACGACCACCGCGATCGCCAGCAGCGTCGGGCCCGAGATGGCGGTCGAGCGGACCGCCACGGTGGCGACGGTGTACTCGTGGGTACCGGACGGGTCGCTGACCCGCACCGTCACGGGGAACGACCCGGTCGACAGCGCCTGCGTCTCGAACGTCACGGTCCGGCTCTCGTCCGCCTGGAGCTCGATCCGCTCGGCTCGCCGACCTTCGGGCCACTGCAGGGTGCCGGGCGAATCCACCTCGACGTCGACCAGGATCGGCCCGCCGCGCGACCGCTGGAGGGTGACGGGGATCTGCCCGGTGTCGGAGGTGAGGGTGATCTCCCCGTCCGGCACCTCGACCTCGCCGAAGGTGGACTCGACGGAGCGTTCGACGTCGCGCAACAGGGCCTCCGCCTGGTCGCGTTCGGCGCCGCCGTACCACGTCGAGGTGGCTCGAAGGACCGTGTCGTGCAGCTGGTCGGTCCGACGGTCGCCGAGCCGCTCGCCACCATCGGGCAGCGATGCGGCCGCTGCCTCGAGCCCGTCGGACACCTCCCGGACCCGTTCGCTGAGGTCGTTGGTCAGGCCGGGTCCGGTCGGTGCGCGGAGCTCCAGAGGTGCGCCCGTCGGCGGCACGGCGCTGGTGACCGCCGTCGCCGGAGCGAGGTCCAACCACGGGGCACCGGTCAGGTGTGACAGCAGCCGCTCGGCGGTCTCGGGGGACGGGTCCCAGGTCGCCGGGGGGACGACCGCCAGTGCCCGGCCCTCCTCGCCAGCGGTCAGGTAGGCCATCGCGGACTCGGCGATCGGCCGTTGTGCGGCCAGCACCGGCCCCGCGGGGTGGTCGGTCTGCGCCAGCGACTCCTCCAGGTAGGGGTCGGCGACGAACGCGGTCAGCAGCCGACCTGACGGGGCACGTATCTGACGGACCGGGCTGGTCGGTTGCGTCCCGGCCCCCGGACGGGGCACGTCGGCGGCCTGCGACGACAGCAGCAGCTGATCGCCGGGGAGCAGGTCGAGGACGGCCGGTTCGACCGCCTCCCGCAGCAGGTGGGTGGAGGCGTCGACCTCCACGCCGAGTTGCAGTTGGACGCGGCGCCGTCCATCGATCGCGGCTTCGGCCGCGAGGTCGGCCAGCGGGGGATCGCTCTGCAGGAGCCCGTCGAGGTCGGCATCGGCGTACGCGGCGCTGATGGGTGGGCCGTCCAACGTGGTGGCGACCTCACGCAGGCGGGTCAGCGCGTCCATCGACCGGGTGGGTGCGGAGGCGTTGGCCGGGACCCGACGGCCGACCAGTTCGCCGTTGGGTGCCCGTTCCAGGGCGGTGAAGCCGTCCGCCCGGTCACTGAGGTCCTCCAGCAGGTGCGCGGCGGGCGCGAGCTGGATCGGCTCGCTCGGGGCGCGCTCCACCGCGGAGAGCAGGACATCGAGACGGCTGCCTTCGGTGAGCTCGTCGTCGGCGTCCAGGGGGTAGGCATCCCGGGTGGTCCGCCACGGCGATGCGTCCAGCGGCCAGGCCAGCGTCGTCAGCAAGGGGGTGGTCGGATGGTCCTGCAGCCAGACGACCGCGGTGATGGTCTCCACGAGGACGTCGGTGCCACGGGTCACCGCGATGCGCACCGGGTGCACCCCACCGGGATCGGTGGCCCATGGCACCATCGACCGCTCCAGGGTCTCGTCCACCCCCCGGATCTCCCCGGGCGCGATCGACCCGCCGTCAGCGATGTCCTGGTTGTGCACGTGGATCGGCGGGCCCCCGGGAGCGCCCTCGAACGCATCGCGCAGCTGCTCCCGGTCCTCGACCTCGGGGTAGACCTCGACCACCGTCTGGAGCGAGCCCAGAGGTGCGTCGCTGAGGTTCTCCAGGACCAAGCGGACATCCAGATCCACGGGGATCGATCGCGGATCGTCCGGCGACTCCGGGAGCTGGCCGACGCTGCCCGGGCCGAGGACCCCGGTCAGCTCGGTCACCGTCAGGCGCAGGTCCGGGTCGTCTGCCGCGTCGTCGTGTTGATCGGCGAACGCCGGCACCGAGAGGAGCCCCACCGCAACCAGGCACGCCACCGCCGCGGTCAGCGACCGGCGGGCACGGCCGGCACGGCGGGCTCGAGCGCCGCTGACCGGACGGAACCGGCGGGCACCACCTCGCGGGTCCGGGGCCATCCGGCCCCGGTCGGTGAGCGTGCTCACCGCTCGACCCGAGCGTCGAGCGCCCGAGTCGGTTGCGGCTGGTCCGGGAGGGCGTCGCGTGCCCGCTCCACGAGCTTGCGCTCGTTGCGGTGGGCGAGGCGCACCAGCGCGACCTCGGCGGGGACCCACTCGACGTGCTCGGCCTCGTCGTCGCGCTCCACGGGCTCCTGCCCGTCCCACCACATGTAGTAGTAGTGCACGAACTTGTGGTAGCGGACACGGTCCGGTCGCCAGACGAACCAGTAGTCGATCGTGCCCAGCAGGTGGTCGATCAACGCCCCGTAGCCGGTCTCCTCACGCACCTCGCGCAGGGCGGCCTGCTCGTCGGTCTCGCCGTCCTCGATCCCGCCCTTGGGCAGGGTCCACTGCGGCTTGCCCGCGGCGTTGCGCCGGGCGATGAGCAGCACCCATCGGCGACCGTCCGGCCGGTCGTCGCAGACCACCCCTCCGGAGGAGGTGGCACGTCGGGTGGGATACCTGGCCATGACCGGAGGGTAGCGAGGAGGCCGCCGTGCCGGACGGGGAGCCGGGCGGGGGCCGGGCGGGACCCGTGCCAACTCCTCTAGCCTGCCGTTGCCGGTGGGTGGGCGACGTTCCGGGCGCCCACCGCGGACATCCCTGAGCGTCAGGAGCACACGTGAAGGCGTTGATCCAGCGGGTCACGGAGGCCCAGGTCACCTCCGCCGACGATCCCTCCGGCCCGTTCGAGACGGTCGGGAGCATCGATCGCGGGCTGGTGGCGTTCGTCGGGGTCACCCACGACGACGACGACGCGAAGGCGAGCAAGCTGGCCGAGCGCACCTGGCGCCTGCGGCTGTTCGATGACGACGAGGGCGTCCCCAACCTCAGCGCGGAGGACCTCGGTGCGGGGGTACTGGTCGTCAGCCAGTTCACCCTGTACGCCGACACGCGCAAGGGCCGCCGACCGTCCTACCTGGGTGCGGCCCGGCCGGATACCGCCGAGCCGCTGGTCCAGACCTTCGCGGACCGCCTGACCGACCTCGGCGCGACGGTGGCCACCGGCCGGTTCCGCACCGCGATGCGCGTCCACCTGGTCAACGACGGGCCGTGGACGATCGAACTGGAGGTCTGAGACCGCCGGTGCTCAAGCGGTCCGGTGCCGGAGCCGATAGCAGGGCAGGGTCCCCGCGAGGCTCGGGGTCCGCCGAGGTACTCCCTGCTCGCCCGAACCGAGGTCCCTGCCGTGCCCACCGTCGACGACTACCTCCAGATCCTCGTCGAGTCCGGCGGTTCCGACCTCCACCTCAAGGCGGGTGGACCCGCCTACGTGCGCATCGACGGGGACCTCAAACCGATCTCGCAGCTACCACCGCTGTCCCCCAACGACACCGAGCAGCTCGCCACCTCGATGCTCGACGAGCGGCTCACCCGGATCTTCGAGGAGGAACGGGAGGCGGACTTCGCGCACTCGGTCCCCGGCGTCGGGCGCTTCCGTGTGAACGCGTTCCGTCAACGCGGCTCGGTCGGGTTGGTCTGTCGTCGCGTGCTGCCGGGGACCCCGGATTTCCCCTCCTTGGGGATGCCGCCAGCGGTCCGCAAGCTGGCCGAGGAGCACCGCGGGCTGGTGCTGGTCACGGGCCCGACGGGTTCCGGCAAGACGACCACGACCGCAGCGATGATCAGCCATATCAACGCGACGCGCCGGTGCCACGTGGTCACGCTCGAGGACCCCATCGAGGTGATGCACCGCGACGACAACGCGATCATCGATCAGCGCGAGATCGGCGTGGACACCGAGGACTTCGTGACCGGGCTGAAGGCGGTCTCGCGCCAGGACCCGGACGTCATCTTCATCGGCGAGATGCGTGACCTCGAGACGATGACGGCGGCGCTGCAGGCGGCCGAGACCGGCCACCTGGTCATCTCCACGCTGCACACCACCGACGCTCGGGAGACGATCAACCGCATCGTGGACATGTACCCCAAGGAGCAGCAGGCCCAAGCGCGGCTGTCGCTGGCGAACTCGCTCAAGGGGATCGTGTGCCAGCGGCTCGTGCCCCGGGCCACCGGGGAGGGGCGTCAGCCGGTCGTCGAGGTGCTGGTGATGACCACCCGCATCTACGAGTTCCTGATGGACCCGGCGCTGCTGCCCCAGGTCGACGACGCGATCGCTGACGGTGGCTACTACGGGATGCAGACCTTCGATCAGCACCTGCTGCAGCTCTACCGCGACGGCGAGGTGTCCCTGCGCGACGCGCTGTCGGCCGCGAGCAGCCCGCACGACTTCCGCGTCTCGCTACGCGGTGCCGGCCTCGCCGCGTCCTGAGGGGCCCGCGGTCCCGGCCGCCTCGGTCGCCTCGGGCGTCTGGGCCGCCTCGGGCGTCTGGGCCGGCTCGGGCGTCTGGGCCGGCTCGGCCGGCTCGGCGGGGGCGTCGTCCTCCGGGTCACGGTCCGGTACGACCGGTGTGGGCGACGCCGCGTTCGCGCTCAGCTGTTCGTGGAGCGTGCGGGCGTCGGCCCGGCCGGCGTCCAGGACCTCGATGACCGCCCCGGGGCCGGCCACGTGGGCCACGAGGGTGGTCAGGTCCAGCCGACGCTGGAACAGGCTGCGTCGGTTGGTGACCGCCTGCACCTTGACGACCGGCGCGATGCTGGTCGAGATCGACAGGGCCCCGCGCCGTGAGGCGACCACCAGCTCGGTCAGGCCGTGGGCGAGCTGTCGGTACTCGACGAGCGCGAGCACGGTGTTGAGCGGGAGCAGTCCGAGCACGATCCACCGCGCCCGTTCGACCAGGGGGTGGTCGAGGAACGGCAGCAGTTCGGGGGCGAGCCAGACGACGGCGATGGTGAACAGCGCCGGACGCCACCAGCGGAACAGCGCGCGTCGTCGCGCGGCCGTGGGGTGGGCGTGGAGCTCGGGTATACCGGGGACGTTGGGCAGCACCTCCGACAGCAGGTCGTCGACCCCCTGCTCGGGCAGCAGCGGGACCGTGACCCGGCCGTCACCGCCGGCGGAACCGCCGGCTGAGCGGATCCGGACGGTGGCGTAGCCGAGCAGGCGGCGCAGCCAGTTGCGGTTGACCTCCACGAGCTGGACGCGACGCAACGGCACGACCGACTCGCGGGTGGAGATCAACCCACGCGAGACGTGCAGGTCCTCGCCGTCGCGTTCGATGCGGAACCGTCCGTCCCGCAGCACCCCGACCACGATGGCCGCGATGACGCTGAGCGCGAAGATGCCGGCGACGCCCATCGTGACCAGCCGCCAGTCGGGGCCGGTGAGCTCGCTGGGATCGACCGCGATCCCGCGTTCGATGAGCTCGTTGGTCACCCGGTTGGCGAAGTTGCCGACCTGTTGCCCGATGAACTGGAACGCACCACCGATCACCGCCGGGAGCACCAGCAGCCGAGCCCCGGTGACCGAGCTGATGACCACGTGCTTCATCGGGACCGTCAGCACCCGTGTCGCCGCGGGGAGCTCCGCTCCCTCCTCGTCCACGGGCCCCTCGCCCATGCGTTGCTGGCTGGTGCGGACCGCGGCCCGCAGCGCGAACGCGTCGGGTTCGGGGACGACCCGCAGGTCGACCTCCGGCTCGCTCGAGCTGCCTGCGGTCTCCACGCGGATCGCGGCGAGCCCGAAGATGCGCATGAGCGCCCCGCGCTGCACCTCGACCTGCTGGATCCGTGCGACGTCGAGGCTGCGGCGGTTCCGGCTGAGGACACCGTGGTCGACCCGGAGGACCTCGCCATCGAACGAGAACGTACGGAACCGCCAGTCGAGGGTGCGGACGACCAGGCCGACGATGCCCAGGAAGGTCATCAGGACCAGCGTGACCATCCCACCGGCGGCGAACGTCGCCGCGACCGGCACCACCAGCACCTGCACGAGCTGTGCGGCCGGGATCCCGAGGATCACCGACAGCGGGTGGAGCCGGCGGGGGGCCGCGAACGGTGCGACGTCCGGGGGCAGCTCGTGGTGGGGCGGCTCGTCGCTGCCGGGCGGCTGCGTGACGGCGGGCGGACCGCCCGGTGGCGGGGGTGGCTCTGCGCCGGCGGGTCGCTCCCCGCCCGGGGGTGAACCGCCCGGTGGCGGGGGTGGCGGGG
>SKNP01000324.1 GCA_007120485.1 Nitriliruptoraceae bacterium | reverse complement strand
GTCGGCATCCTGGTCGGCCTGCTGGTCCTCGGCCTGTGGATCCCGCTCGGGGAGCGGCCTGGCATCGGGACCGTGCTGAACGTCGTCGTCATCGGGGTGGTGATCGACGTCGTCCTGCTGGTCCTGCCGACACCGGACGCGATGTGGGCGCGGACCGCGATGATGGTCGCCGGACCGGTGCTGTTCGCGATCGGATCGGGCTACTACATCGGCGCCGGCCTCGGATCCGGGCCTCGTGACGGGGTGATGACGGGCCTGGCGCGGCTGGGTGTCCCCGTCGGGGTCGCCCGCGCCGCGATCGAACTCACCGTCCTGGCCGTCGGCTGGCTGCTCGGCGGCACCGTCGGCGCCGGGACGTTGTGGTTCGCGTTCGGCATCGGTCCGATGGTCCACTGGGCGTTGCCGCGGCTGGCCCTCCGCGATGCTGAGCCGACCCCCGGGGTGCGCTCGGCCCGATGAGCAGCCAGCTGGTGATCAGCCGGCGACGAGCCGGCGACGCATCGGTGATCAGCAGACGGGGCTGATCGTCGGCCACGGGTTGACCCACGTGCCGCCGTAGCGTCGACCCAGGTGCAGGTGGGGTGGCGTGCCACGCGCGTTGCCGCTGTCGCCGACCGTGCCGATCTGCTCGCCTCGGGAGACGGTCGCCCCGACCGAGATGCCGTCGGCGACCGAGTCGAGGTGCGCGTTGTACCACTCGCTGCCGTCCGCGGTGCGGTAGGTCACCGTGATACCGCCGAGCGAGGTCGGCGACGAGGGGCCGTTCATCCGGATCACCTCGCCGTCGCCCACCGCGACGACGGGGGTGCCGCGTGACGCGAAGATGTCGTTGCCCTGGTGGTAGCGCCCCCCAGCCCTGGGGTAGCCCCAGTCGTTGGAGAAGTCCCGACCCGCGGTCGCGCCCTGGACGGGGCAGACCAGCCCATCGACCGCGGGGCCACCGCTCGAGCCGGACGACGGGCCACCGCTGGCCGTTCCGCTGCCGTTGCCGTTGCCACCACCAGCCTCGGCCTCGGCCTCGGCCTCCGCCTCCGCTTCCGCTTCCGCCTGCGCCGCACGCTCGGCCTCGAGCTCGGCCTGCCGCTGTTCTTCCTCCCGAGCGCGCTGCTCGGCCAGGTCCTCCTCGAGCTCATCGACCTGGGCCGCGACGCGGACGAGCATCGCCTCGGTCTCCTCCTCGTCCGCCTCGAGCGACGCGAGCAGGGCCGCTTCGGCCTCCTCCTGCTCCTCGACCTCCGCGGTGAGCTGCACGGCTTCCTCCCGCAGCTCCTCGACGGTCGCCAGGGTCGCCTCGGCCTCGTCCTCGGCCTGGCTGGCGCGCGCTCGTGCGACCGCCGCCTCCTCGGTCAGGTCGGCTTGCTCCTCGCGCAACGCGAAGACCTGCTGGACGGTGTTGTCCTGGGCGTCGACGACCGTCTTCAGCTGCTGCATCCCGTGCGCGAACGCGGTGGGGTCCTCAGCGCGTTGGAGGACCTCCATCGCCATCGCGCCGCGCTGTGCGCCGGACGTGCCGTGCTTGAAGGTCTGCACGAGCTGTTCGACCAGCAGCGCCTCCTCAGCCTCCAGCTCCGCCTCGGTCGCCGCGAGCGCCGCTTGCGCGTCGTCGTGCTCCTGCACGGCGTCCTCACGCTCCTCCTCGGCGTCGGCGAGCGCCGCCTCGGCGAGCGCGACCTGCCCTTCCGCCGCCTGGAGCCGGCCGCGCGCGTCCTGGAGCTCCAGCTGGATCTGCGCCAGCTCGGCTTCGCTCTGCTCGATCGCCGAGCGGACGTCGCCGAGCTCCGACGTCAGATCATCGGCCTCGTCCTCAGCTGACTCGAGCTCGCGTTCCAGTTCGTCGCTGTCGGCTTCCTGCGCACCGACGGGGTGGATCGAGCCGGCGAGGGCGACGATCGCGACCAGCGCCACGAGCCGGACCGGTGCGCGTCGACCACGTGGAGGCGCGGCGGACGCGCTGACCTGCTCGGATCGCACCTCGCCTCCCCTCGCTCGTCGGTCGCCGACCGCCACAGGTACCAACACCCCGCGGTCAGACCACGACAGCCCGTGGCTGTTGTGGCCAGTGTGCCGGATGTTGCGCATGAGGCAAGTGTCCACGACATCCTGCCATCGAGGTCGACCGATGGTCGCACGTACTTGAGGGGTGCTCCACCCGCGCGGTTGCCGCGTGCGAGGACAGCGCGTCGCGTCGCCCCGCGACCGCGCAGGCGGTCACTTCAGGGTGGCGAACCCGCCGTCGACGGGGATGACCGCACCCGTCATGTACGCCCCCGCCCGCGAGGCGAGGTGGATCGCCAGCCCGGCGATGTCCTCCGGTTGTCCCACCCGCCCCATGGGGATGCGGCCGATCAGCTCGGCTTCGTGCTCGAACAGCACCTCGGTCATCTTGGAGGGGAACAGCCCCGGCGCGATCGCGTTGACCGTGATGTGGTCGGTGACCAGCTCCTTGGCGAGGTGGCGCGTCAGCTGATGGACCGCCGCCTTGGAGGCCGAGTAGGCGTAGGTCGGCAGGTCCGGCACGTGGATGCCGTCGATCGAACCGATGTCGATCACGCGCGCCGGATCCTGTGCGCTGGCCGCCGCCCGCAGCTGCGGCGCGAGCGCCTGCGTGAGCAGGAACACGCCGCGCACGTTGACGTTCATCACCTTGTCGAAGCCGTCGACCGGGTAGTCCTCGAACGGTGCGCCCCAGCTGGCCCCGGCGTTGTTGACCAGCACGTCGAGCTCGGGTTCGCGCTCGGCGATCGCCGCCGCCAGCTTCGCCGCACCGTCGGGCTGGCCGAGGTCGGCCTGCAGCGAGGTACAGCTGCCGAGCTCGGAGAGCTCAGCCGCGAGCGCGTCCCCCGCTTCGACCTTCCGTGAGGCGATGTAGACCTTCGCCCCGGCCGCGACGTACGCCCGCGCGATCATCTCCCCGATCCCCCGTGACCCTCCGGTGATCAGGGCGACCTTGCCTCGGATGGAGAACAGCTGCTCGATGTCCACGACGGCTCCCTCACGTCACGTCACACCCCGGGTGGGATGCGCTGGGCACGGTAGTCGCGACCGCCAGCAGGCGGAACGGACGGGCCCGCAACGTTCCGTCGACGCTACGGTGACGACCGCCGCGAGGAGAACGGGGCAGGCGTGGACGACGAGGTCCTACGCATCGGCAACGGGTCGGGGTTCTACGGCGACCGGCACGAGGCGATGCTCGAGCTGGTCGAGGGCGGCCCGCTCGACGTGCTCACCGGGGACTACCTCGCCGAGCTGACGATGCTGATCCTGTGGCGGACGCGCCAGAAGGATCCGGCCCGCGGCTACGCCCGGACCTTCCTGCGGCAGGCCCGTGACCTGCTGAGGCCGTGCCTCGCACGCGGGACGCGCATCGTGGTCAACGCGGGTGGGCTCGATCCCGCCGGGTTGGCCGCGGCCCTGCGCGAGGTGGCCAGCGAACTCGGCGTGGACGCCCGCATCGCCCACGTCGAGGGTGACGACCTGCTGCCGCGGCTCCCGGAGCTCACCGCGCAGGGCGACGGCCTGACCGACCCGGCGACCGGGCGACCGCTACCCGACGGACCGGTCCCACCCCTGACCGCCAACGCCTACCTGGGTGGGTGGGGCATCGCCCACGCGCTGGACGCCGGGGCGGACGTGGTGGTCACCGGCCGTGTGACCGACGCGAGCCTGACCGTCGGTCCCGCCGCGTGGTGGTTCGGCTGGCAACGCCACGACTGGGACCGGCTGGCGGGCGCGACCGTCGCCGGCCACGTGATCGAGTGCGGGGCGCAGGCCACGGGCGGCAACCACGCGTTCCTCGACGAACTACCCGCCGACGGCCCGGCGCTGCCCGGCTTCCCGATCGCGGAGATCGCCCGCGACGGCACCGCCACGATCACCAAGCATCCCGGCACCGGTGGCGCGGTCACCGTGCACACCGTCACGGGGCAACTGCTGTACGAGATCGGTGGCCACCGGTACCTCGGCCCGGATGTGGTCACCCGGTTCGACACGATCCGGTTGGACGCCGCCGGACCCGACCGTGTCGCGATCCACGGGGTGCAAGGCGAGCCACCGCCCCCGCACCTGAAGGTCGCGGTCAACACGCTCGGCGGCTGGCGCAACCGCATCGCCTTCGTGCTCACGGGCGACGACGTCGACGCCAAGGAGGCGCTCCTGCGCCGCCAGGTGGCCGAGATCCTCGACCTGGATCCGCTCGACGCCGTGACGTGGCACCGGGGGCGCGACCCGGAACCCGACGCGGCCCGCAACGAGGATGCGACCACCACCTGCACGCTCACCGTGGCGCACCGCGAGCCGGAACCGGTCGACCGACGACGCTTCAGTGGACCGTTGGTCGCGCTCGCGCTGTCGAGCTACGCCGGCTTCACCCTGACCGACCCTCCCGCCGACCCCGAGCCGTTCGGCCGCTACCGACCCGCCTTGGTCCCCGCGGGCGTCGTCACCGAACGCGTCGTGCTCGACGATGGCACGGCCGTCGAGGTGGCACCCACGGGCCGCGACCACGGCGTCGCGCTCGACGACCGAGCCCGGCCACCCATCGCGATCGGACGCGCCGATCCCCCACCGTCGGGCGCCGGTCCCCGGGGACCGCTGGGCACGGTCGCGGGTGCGCGCTCCGGCGACAAGGGCGGCGACGCCAACGTCGGCCTGTGGGTCCGCGACCCCGCGCACTACCCGTGGCTGATCGCCACGCTCGGCGATCCGGCATCGGTGCGGGCACTGCTGCCGGAAGCGGAGCACCTCGACGTCGAGGTGGTGGCACTGCCCAACCTCGCCGCGGTGAACGTGGTGATCCACGGGCTCCTCGGCGACGGCGTCGCGTCGTCCACGCGACCCGATCCGCAGGCCAAGGGACTCGGCGAGTACCTGCGGTCACGGCACGTGCCGCTGCCCGTCACCCGGTGACGCGTCCGTGCTCGTGCGGCGGATCAGGACGCTGCGGCGCGGTATCGGGCTCGCTCACCGGAACCGGTGCGCAGCACCTCCCCGGCCTCGAACAACCGGTCCAGCGCGTCGCGGACCTCGTCGACGTCGCGTCCGAGCGCGGAGGCGATCGAGTCCGCCGAGGCGGTGCGCTGGGCACGCAACTCGGTGAGGAGCAGCTCCTGATCGGCGGCTTGCGATCCGGCGCCGGCGGCGAGCCGCCAGGCGGTCTCCGCCGCGCGTTCCACCAGCGCTTCCAGCGGCTCGGGGTCGTCGACCCCCGGTGGCGGCCCGAGGTGCCGCAGGAGCGCGGCAGGATCGTCCGACGGTGCCGGGTGCAGCTCGATCGCTTCGAGGTCCCCCCGGGCGACCTCGAGCCCGACGGTCAGGTCGAGGTCGGGCTGCTCGGGCGACGCCGAACCCTGCCGTGCGCGGTGGAGGAGCTCGTCGCGCGAGCGA
Organism: Nitriliruptoraceae bacterium; assembly: GCA_007120485.1. Lineage (GTDB taxonomy): Bacteria > Actinomycetota > Nitriliruptoria > Nitriliruptorales > Nitriliruptoraceae > SKTG01. The sequence continues at coordinate 1,280 of SKNP01000324.1, read as the reverse complement.
CCCCGCAGTTCGAAGAGCAGACCGGGATCGCGGTCGACCTGGACCGCGGCGGCGACGACGACGGCAGCGACATGCCGACAGATAGGGCCGCGCTCCTCGCAGGAGCACCGGACCGTGAGCACGGTGAGGTCCGGGACGAGGTCGACCCCAGCCGCCTCGATGTCCTCGGCGAGCTCCTCCGGCAGGGCGCCGTCGAGCAGCGCGGCGGTGTAGCGCAGCTGCCCGGACAGCGCCTCGATGGCCCGCGTCCACGCTGCGTCGTCCGGCTCGGGCCAGACCAGCTCGACCCGGGCCCGGGTCCCGCGGTCATCCGAGGCGCTGGCGGTGATGCTGCCCGCCGTGAGGGCGAGATCCTGCACGGTGCCCCGCCGGGCCAGGCCGTGACCCCGACGTACGGCACGAGCCGCGCCCGCGCCGGTGGCGTCGAGCGCGTCGAGCCACCGCTGACCCCACCAGTGCCGGACCTCCGTCCTGGCGTCGGTCGCGCTCATCGACGCACGCTCCCGGTCATGAGCGACCCCCGGGGATCGGCACGAGCCGTGGCCGCGAGCTGGCGGCGACGTCCCCGATCGGAGCCGGGTCGTCATCGTCGTCCAGGTCGGCGGTCGACAGCGACACCAGGTCGTGCAGTTCGTCGTCGTCGAGTTCGGTGATCCAGGTCTCGCCGGTGCCGACGACCGCGTCGGCGAGCGTCCGCTTGCGTTCGAGCAGGTCGGCGATCCGCTCCTCCACCGTGCCCGCGGTCACCAGGGTGTGCACGGTGACCGAGCGGGTCTGGCCGATGCGGTGGGCGCGGTCGGTCGCCTGGTCCTCCACCGCCGGGTTCCACCACCGGTCGTAGTGCAGGACGTGGCTGGCCCGGGTGAGGTTGAGCCCGGTCCCGCCGGCACGTAGCGACACCAACAGGATGGGCGGGGCGTCCTCGTCCTCCTGGAACCGACGGACCATCTCGTCGCGCTGCGCCAACGGCACCCCACCGTGCAGGAACGGCAGCTCCTTGAGCCCGAGCTCGTCACGGAGGTGCCGGATCAGCAGGTCGCCCATCTCGCGGAACTGGGTGAACACCAACGCCCGGTCACCGTCGTCGACCAGTTCGCCGAGGATCTCCGTCGACCGGGTCAGCTTCCCGGATCGGTGGGCGAGCGCCCCGTCCTCGCGTCGGTACTGCGCCGGGTGGTTGCAGATCTGCTTGAGCGCCGTCAGCAGGGCCAGGATGCGACCTCGCCGCTCGAACGCGCTGCCACCCAGCCCCGGACCGGCGAAGGCGTCCTCGACCGCCG
>SKNP01000086.1 GCA_007120485.1 Nitriliruptoraceae bacterium | reverse complement strand
GCGCGTCCGCGGGCGACCGCGCGTCAGCGGGCGACGGCGGCCAACGGCGCGTCAGCGGCGCTTGCCCTTCTTCGGGGCGGGCTGCAGCCCCTGGAACCCCCCGAGCCCGGCACCGCCAGCCCCGCCACCGGCCCCCGCGCCGAGCTGCTGCTGCACCTGCCGCATCGCCGCCGCCTGTCCCCTGGCGCCGCCCTTGCCCTTGCCGCCCGGTCCGCCAGCCTGCTTGGCGGCCTGCTTCATCACCTTCTGCATCTCCGCGAACTGCTTCACGAGCCGGTTGACCTCGGTCACGGTCGTGCCGGAACCTGCGGCGATGCGCTTGCGGCGGCGGCCGTTGAGCACGCCCTTGGGGTCCCGGCGTTCCTGCGGTGTCATCGAGCGGATGATCGCCTCGACCCGATCGAACTGGCCGTCGTCGAGGTCGACGTCCTTGAGCTGCTTGTCCATGCCGGGGAGCATGCCCATCAGCCCCTGGAGCGGGCCCATCTTCTTGAGCATCTGGAGCTGATCGAGGAAGTCCTCGAGGGTGAACTCCCCCGACATCAGGGCTTCCTCAGCCTTCTGCTGCTCCTGTTCGGTGTAGGTCGACTCGGCCTTCTCGATCAGCGACATCACGTCGCCCATGCCGAGGATGCGCGACGCCATGCGGTCGGGGTGGAACGCCTCGAAGTCCTCCGGCGCTTCACCGACGGAGGCGAACAGGATCGGGGTACCGGTCACCTCGCGGACGCTCAGCGCCGCACCACCACGTGCGTCACCGTCGAGTTTGGAGAGGATCACACCGTCGAAGCCGACCCGGTCGGCGAACGACTTGGCGACGTTGACCGCCTCCTGCCCGATCATCGAGTCGATGACGAACAGGGTCCGCACGACCCCGCCGTGCTCGCCGGCCACGTCCTTGATCGCCGACGCCTGGTCGAGCAGGACCTCGTCGACGTGCAGGCGGCCCGCCGTGTCGATGATGACGGTGTCGCAGCCGGTGTCGCGGGCCTTGCTGATCGACTCCTGCGCGACGGGGACCGGGTCACCGGAGGTCGCTGGCGCGTAGACGTGCACCCCGACGCGCTCCGCACCGAGCTTGAGCTGCTCCACGGCGGCCGGTCGCTGCAGGTCGCAGGCGACCAGCATCGGGTTGCGGCCCTTGGCCTTGAGGTGCTTGGCCAGCTTGCCGGCTGCGGTCGTCTTCCCCGACCCCTGCAACCCGGCGAGCACGATCACCGACGGCGCGGGGCCTTTGAGGTCCAGGGTCGCCGACTCGCCGCCGAGCGCACGCGTCAGCTCCTCGTCGACCGCCTTGATGACCGTCTGGGACGGGTTGAGCGCCTTCGCGACGTCCTCGCCGACCAGCTGCTCACGCAGCCGCTCGACGATGCCCTTGACCACCTTGAAGTTGACGTCCGCCTCGAGCAGCGCGAGGCGGATCTCCTTGAGGGTGGCGTCGACGGTCTTCTCGTCGAGCCGACCGCGCCCCTTGACGCGGTCGAGCGCCGCCTCGAGCTTGCCGGCGAGGGAGTCGAACACGTCTGGCTCCGACGGTCGTGGTGCGTGCGCGGGACGGGGCCAGCGAGGAGGTGTACTGGCCGCCGAGGTGACGACGGACGAGCGTATCGCCGCTCAGCCGGCCAGTTCGGCGAACAGCCCGTCGACGAACAGCTCGGGGTCGAACGGGGCCAGGTCCGCGACGTCCTCTCCGAGCCCGACGAGCTTGACCGGCAGCCCCAGCTCGCGTTGGACGGCGACGACGATGCCACCGCGGGAGGACCCGTCGAGCTTGGTCAGCGCGATCCCGGTGACGTCGACCGCTTCGAGGAACGCCCGAGCCTGGGCGATGCCGTTCTGACCGGTGGTCGCGTCCAGGACCAACAGGGTCTCCTCGAGCGGCCCGGCCCGCTTCTCCAGCACCCGCTTGACCTTGCCCAGCTCGTCCATCAGCTGGGTCTTGTTGTGCAGCCGACCCGCGGTGTCCACGATCAGCACGTCGGCGCCACGCGCCTCCGCGGCGTCGTAGGCCTCGTAGGCGACCGAGGCCGGGTCCGCTCCGGCGTCCTTGGCGACGAGCTCCGCGCCGGTTCGGTCCGCCCAGACCCCCAGCTGCTCGGACGCGGCCGCACGGAAGGTGTCGGCGGCCCCCAGCACCACCGAGCGACCCTCGTGGCGCTCGACGGCGGTGAGCTTGCCGATCGTCGTGGTCTTGCCGACCCCGTTGACACCGGTCACCAGCCACACCGTCGGCCCGTCGTCGCTGGCGCGACCCAGGGAGCGGTCCGCCTCGCCGAGCGCGGCGGTCAGCTCCTCCTTGAGCAGGCGCAACACCCCGTCAGCGTCGTTGACGCCCTCCTCGCGGCTGCGGCGCTTGAGTTCCTCGACCAACTCGAGCGTGGCGGTCACGCCGACGTCGGCGGTGATCAGCGCCTCCTCCAGCCCCTCCCACGCCTCCTCGGTGACGCCCTTGCCGAACAGGTCCACGACCGAGGCACCGAGCACGTTGCGGGTGCGCGTCAACCGCCGCCGGAACCGCTCCCCCAGCCCGAGGTCCTCCTCGACCGGGACCGTCGGGGCGGCCGCCTCGTCCGGTTCGAGCAGCGCCTCAGGGGTGTCGGGTGCCTCGGGGAGCGCATCCTCGGCTTCCTCGACCCGTGGCTCGACCTCTGGCTCAGCCTCCGGCCGGATCGTGTCGACGTCGTCGCTGCGCTCCTTCAGCGCCGTCGAGGTGCCGTCAGCGGCGCCGCCCCCCGACCCGGAGCGGCGGCGCCCGACGGCCAGTCCCGCGCCCAGCAGGAGCAGGACGACCACGGCGATCACCGCCGTGATCACGGGATCGAGCGCGGAGGCCGCGAGCGTCAACGGCAGGGACGAGGACACGGTCACGAGCGAACCTCCGGCGGGCGGGTGTCAGACGGTCGCATCGACGGTGTCCTGGCGTTCGGGGTCGTCGGCCGGGGACCCATCACCCGTGGCGTCGTCGGCTGAGACCGCGCCTCCATCCCCCGTGGCGTCGTCGGCTGAGACCGCGGCTCCATCGCCCACGGGGTCGTCGGCCGAAGGCTCCATCGCCTCCGTGGGCTGGTCGCTCGCCCGGACGTCCAGCGCGTCGTTGGACGGTTCGCGCAGCCGCTCGGCCACCACCTTGGTGACCGCGTCCGGTCCCATCGTCACCCCGTAGAGCACGTCGGCGATCTCCATCGACCGCTTCTGGTGGGTGACCATGATGATCTGCGCGTGGCCGCGGAACGACCGGATCACCTTGAGCAGCCGCTGCAGGTTGACGTCGTCGAGTGCCGCATCGACCTCGTCGAGCACGTAGAACGGGCTCGGCCGCGCCCGGAAGATCGCGAACACGAACGCGAGCACCGTCAGCGACCGCTCCCCGCCGGAGAGCAACGACAGCCGCGTGACCTTCTTGCCGGGCGGGCGTGCCTCCACCTCGATGCCCGTGGTCAGCAGGTCGTCGGGGTCGGTGAGGACCAACCGGCCGTGCCCGCCGGGGAACACCGTGGAGAAGGTCAGCTCGAACTCTCGGGCGACGTCATCGAACGCGTCGCGGAAGACCTCCCGGATCCGGTCGTCGACGGCGACCACGACCTCCGCCAGGTCCTTCTTCGAGCGACGCAGGTCGTCGAGCTGGTCGGAGAGGAACGCGTGCCGCTGCTCGAGGGCCTTGAACTCCTCCAGCGCGAGCGGGTTGACCCGGCCGAGCAGCCCGACCTTGCGGACCAGGTCGTCCTCGCGTTCGGTCAGGTGCTCCTGGTCGTACCCGTCCGCGTCCGGGTGCTCGGCGTGGACCTCATCGGGCGTCATCGACAGCTCGCTGCGCATCCGGGCGGTGAGGTTGTCCAACCGTTGCTGGACGTCCTGACGCTGCAGTTCGGCGGCGTGGCGACGATCGCGGAGCCCGGCGAGCTCCGCGTCGACCTCCTCGACCCGGGCGCGCGCCTGCGACAGCTCCTGCTGCTTGGCGGCGAGCTCCGCCTGGACCCGATCGCGGTCCTCGGCCGCCGCGGTGATCGACCGGTCGAGCGCGTCCAGGGCGCTGCGGGCGACCAACGCCAGGTCACCGCACCGGGCGATCCCGACACGACGGGCCTCGCGACGGCGGGCCGCCTGCGCCAGCTCGGCTTCGACCTCGTCGGCCTCGCTTCGGAGCGCCTCCGCCTGCCGTTCGAGGTTGCGGACCTGCTCGGTCGCCCGTTCGAGCGCGACGCGGGCGTCGAGTTCACGTTCGCGGGCGACCTCCACGGCCTCATCGAGTTCGACCGCGACCTCGTCGGGACCGTCGTCGGTGTCCTCCTCCGGAGCGTCAGGGCCACGCGCGTTGAGCTCCGACAGGCTGGCGCGGTCCCGCTCGAGCACCTCGAGGAGTTCGCGGTGCTGCCCGGCGACGACCTCGCGCTGGTCGGCCAACGACTGCCGTTCCTTGTTCCAGCGGGCCAGCCGTTCCGCCGCGCCGGTGATGCGAGCATCCGACTCGTTGATCCGGTCGGTGGCCTCGTCGAGCTGTGTGCGCGCCTCGGCCAGCGCGTCCGCAGCCTCCTGGCGTTCGGTAGCGATCGCGGTCAGCTCGGCCTCGAGCGCGGTCGCGCGTCCCTCTGCCTCGTCCGCGGCGCTGGCCGCCAGCACCGAGGAACGCTCGGGCGACCCCGCCGCCCGGAACCCGTGGGGCCCGGCCACGTCACCATCGGGGGTGACGAAGGTGCGCTCCGGCTCGCGTCCGTGCAGGAGCACCGCGGTCGCCCAGTCGGGGACCAGGAAGGTGTCGGCGAGCACGCGCTGCAGCGCCGTGACCACGTCGGTCGCGGCCTGGTCGTCGCGGGCGGGGGCGAGCACCTCCGATACCGGTTGTGCACCGGCGGCCTGTAGCTCCGCGAGGACCTCCGGGTCGAGCTCCCGCCGTGGCCGGGGGTCTCGGCGCGCGGCGAGGACCACCGCGGCGCCGTTCCCGGTCTCCCGCAGCCAGGCGACGACCCGTCGCGCCTGTTCCGGGGTGGTGACCACGACGGCCTCACCGAGCCGGCCGAGCGCCGCCGCCACCGCCGCGTCGGCGCTGGCCTCGACCCGGACGTGGTCGGCGACCGGACCCAGCACGCCGTCGAGGTCGGCGTCGAGGACCGCGGCGGTGCCACCCTCGGTCTCCGCCACCGCGGCGCGCAGCGCTTCCGCGCGCGCGGCCTGCGACGCCCGTTCGGCGTCGAGCTCGCGGGCGCGTGCATCGAGCGCCTCGACGACCTCCTCGCGTTCGGCGACCAGCGTTTCCGCTTCCTCGACCGCGGAGGTGAGCGCCACCTCGTCGGTGTCGAGCCGACGGATCTCGTCCTGGACGGCCGCGACCCCCGCCTCGGACTCCTCGATGCGCTCGTCGAGCCCCTCCAAGGTCGAGGCGACCCGGCCGACCTCCGCCTCCGCGGAGGCGATCGAGCCCCGCAGCGCGGAGACCTCGCCTTCCCACCGCAACACGCGCTCGCGCGCCTCGGCTCGCCGACGCCGTTCGGCCTGCATCTCGGTCTCGTGGGCACGACGGGCCTGTTCGGCCTCCCGGCGAGCCGCGACCGCCTCGTCGAGACGCTCGCGGGCCTGCTCGCGGTCCTGTGCCCGCTGGACGTTCTCCGCCTCGACCCGTGCCGCCTGCTCGCGCAGCTCCGCGGGTGGACGGCCGGCCATCGGCTCCTCGACGTACTCCACCAGGTGTCGCCGCTTGGCTTCGACCAGGTCGGCGGTGCCCCGCATGCGCTCGGCCAGCGAGGTCAAGCGGTAGTAGGTGCTCTGGGCCCGCTCCGCAGCTGGGCCGGCCCGGGCGATGTCCGCTTCCAACGAGCCGACCTGCGCACGGGCCGCGGTCTGCCGCTGCTCGACCGACCGCTGGTCGGTCGCGGCGACATCGTCGTCGCGACCGTGGTGCTCCGCCAACGCGGTCAAACGGGCGAGCTCCGCCGCCGCGAGCTGGACCCGCACCTCGCGCAGGTCGGCCTGCAGGGCCTGGTAGCGGTCGGCGGCCTCCGCCTGCCGCTCCAGCGGCCGCAGCTGCCGCCGCAGCTCGCGCAGCACGGTACGGAGCTTGTCGATGTGCTCGTCGACCTGCTCGAGCTTGCGCAGCGCCCGTTCCCGACGACGCCGGTGCTTGACGATGCCCGCCGCCTCCTCGATGTAGCGGCGGCGCTCCTCCGGCTTGGCGTTGAGGATCTCGTCGAGTTGGCCCTGGCCGACGACGGTGTGCAGCTCCCGTCCGAGCCCCGTGTCGGAGAGCAGCTCCTGCACGTCGAGGGCGCGGACGGCCTCACCGTTGAGCTCGTACCCGGTCTCGCCGTCGGCGTGGATCGTGCGGGCGACACGGACCTCGGAGAACTCGGCCGCGCTGGCGGCGGTCCCCACCCCCGAGCTGCCCAGCTGCCCGTCGCTGTTGTCGATCGTGATCTCCACGCGGGCCTGGCTCGCTCGGGTCCGCTGCGGCGAGCCCGCGAAGATCACGTCCGACATCGCCCCACCGCGGACCTTCTTCGCGGAGTGGGTGCCCAGGACCCACGCGAGCGCGTCCACGACGTTGGACTTGCCGGAGCCGTTCGGACCGACGATGACGGTGATCCCCGGCTCCACCTCGATCGTGGTCCGGTCGGCGAACGACTTGAACCCACGCGTCGACAGGGACCTGAGGAACACTGATCCCTCCGGGGCGCGAACGGCGCATC
>SKNP01000449.1 GCA_007120485.1 Nitriliruptoraceae bacterium | reverse complement strand
TGCCGGGCGGCTGCGTGCCGGCGGGCGGACCGCCCGGTGGCGGGGGTGGCTCCCCGCCCGGAGGTGAGCCGCCCGGTGGCGGGGGTGGCTCCGCGCCGGCGGGTCGCTCCCCGCTCGGAGGTGAGCCGCCCGGTGGTGGGGGTGGCGGGGGGCTCGCGGGTGGTCTGGTGCCCTCGGGTGGCGGAGGCGGTGGATCAGACGGCATCCCGCAGATCCCCCGTGTGGTCGGCGACGGCCTGCGTGGCTCGAGCCAGCAGCTCCACGCGTACCTGCGGGGCGTCGTCCTCGGGGATCCCGGGGAGCGTCGCCGAGCCGGATGCGGACGCGGTGGTCACCTGCAGGTTCGCCAGGTGCAGGAGACGGTCGAGTGGCCCCTGCACGATGTCGATCTGCTGGATGCGGAAGTAGGGCACGGTCTCCTGTTGGTGGATCAGCACCCCGTGACGGAGGTCCACGGCCTGCTCGGTCAGCTGCCAGCGCCACCGTCGGTAGCGGGCCGGCTGAAGCCAGCCGATCAGCCAGGCGGCGAGCACCATCCAGCCGCCGAAGACCGCCCACCCCCAGTGGTCCAGGAACACCCAACCGAGGGTGCTGGTCACCCCGACGGGCATGATCAACGACAGCGCGGCGCTGATCCGCCACGAGGTGACGGCCGCCGGCGCCAAGGTCCGCTCGCGGTCGTCGAGCCCGGGTGCCTCGGCCACCTCGTCGGGGGTGGCATCGGCGGGTGCGTCAGGGGGGACGGCGACCGCACCCGGGTCCCCGGACGGTGGGCCCGGGGGTGGAGGGAGGTCGCTCACGCTGGCTCCGTGGAGGATCGGTGGTCGGTGACCATGGCCGACACGGTACGGGGTCAACTCGCGCGGAGACGCCCGCTTGCCTACCGTCCGGCCGCGACCGTCCGGCGACCCGACGAGCTATGAGCCACGACACCCTCACCTCGGAGCAGGCCGCCCAGCTCGGGCGGCTCGTCGACGTGTACCCGGAGGCGCGTGAGCTCGGGGAACGGTTCGCAGCTGCCGGCCACGAGCTGCACCTGGTCGGTGGCACCGTCCGTGACACCCTGCTGGCCGGTGGCGACCCGGCGAGCGTCGATGAGCTGGACCTCGACCTCGCCACCTCGGCGTTGCCGGAGCAGACCGAGGCGCTGCTCCGGCCGTGGGCGCAGGCGGTGTGGTTGACCGGCGCGGCGTACGGCACGGTGTCCTGCCAGGCGCCGAGCCACGGCGGCCCTGCTCGCACCGTGGAGATCACCACCTACCGCTCGGATGAGTACCGCGTCGGATCACGGCATCCGGAGGTGACCTACGGCGACACCATCGAGGGGGACCTGGCCCGCCGTGACCTGACCGTCAACGCGATGGCGGTCCGCGTCCCGAGCTTCGAGTTCGTCGACCCGTTCGGTGGGTTGCAGGACCTGCGGGCCCGTCGTCTGCGGACGCCGATCGATCCGGAGATCTCGTTCGGGGACGACCCGCTGCGGATGGTCCGGCTGGCCCGGTTCGCCGCGAAGCTGGACGCCGACGCCGCGCCGGAGGCGGAGGCCGCGGCGACCGCGATGGCGGACGAGTTGGCGACCATCTCCGCCGAGCGCATCCGCGACGAACTGATCAAGCTGCTGCTGTCACCGACGCCGCGTCGCGGGCTCGAGCTGCTGCTGCGGACGGGGCTGATGGACCGGTTCCTGCCCGAGGTCGCCGCGCTACGTGACTGCCACGACCCGATGCACCGGCACAAGGACGTGGAGGCGCACACCATCGCGGTGGTCGACAACACGATCCCGCTCGAGTCCGACGGCCCCGACCTGGTGCTGCGCCTCGCGGCGCTGCTGCACGACATCGGCAAGCCCGACACCCGCGAGATCCACGCCGACGGGACGGTCACCTTCCACCACCATGACGTGGTCGGTGCGCGGATGACTCGGCAGCGGATGCGCGAGCTGCGCTTCGACAAGCAGACGATCAAGGACGTGAGCCAGCTGGTCTTCATGCACCTGCGGTTCCACACCTACAAGCAGGGCTGGACCGACGCGGCGGTCCGCCGCTACGTCCGCGACGCCGGGCACAACTACGGCCGGCTGAACGCCCTGACCCGGGCGGACGTGACCACGGGCAACCCCCGCAAGGCACGACGCATCCAGCAGCGGGTCGACGAGCTCGAGGAACGCGTCGTCGAGCTGCGTGAGCAGGAGGAGATGGACGCCGTCCGTCCTCCGGTCGACGGGAACCGGATCATGCAGCACCTCGGCATCCCGCCGGGTCCGTTGGTGGGCGAGGCGTGGAACCACCTGCTGGAGCTGCGGCTCCAGCACGGGCCGATGGACGAGCAGGCGGCCCTCGACGCGCTCGACGCGTGGTGGCAGCTGCGCCAGGACGAGCAAGCGTGAACCCGTCCGAGAGCGGCGGGCGCGAGGGGTGGGCGTCTGGCGAGCCGTCGTGGCGCGATCACCTCGACCGTCCGACCGAGGCACCGCCCACGCCCGACGCCGACGCGCCGGCGGCCTACGGGCCGATCGGCGCGTTCCAGGGCGAGGCCTACCGCCGCAACGCCTTCGCGCACGGCACCGATGAGGAGCTGGCCGCGCTGCGGGCGTTGGTGCCGCTCGAGGTCGGCACGCGGGTGCTGGACGTCGGATGTGCCGACGCCCGGCACCTGCGTCGACTCGCGACGGCGGGGGTGGTCGGGGTCGGCGTGGACGTCGCTCCGGCGCTGATCGGTGCGGGTCGGGCCGCTGCCCACCGCGAGGGCGTCGAGGTGGAGCTACTCACCGGCGACGCCCGCGAGCTGACGGCGGTGCTGACCGCCGCCGGTGCCGCGACGCCCGGCCCGGGCGGGTTCGACGTGGTCTGGTCGCTGTGCCAGGGCGCGTTGGGGACCTCGCCGGTCAGCGACCCGGGGGTCGTCGCCGAGCTCGCGGCCGCCGTCCGGCCCGGCGGCTGGGTCGTCGTCACGCTCTTCCACGCGCTGTTCGCCGCCCGCCACCTCGCCCCCGGCGATGCCTTCGACACCCGACACCTCGTCCACCACCAGCGCAGCGAGGTCCGAGGTCCGGACGAGCGACGTCGCGAGTTCGACCTGTGGACAGCCGCCTACACCGCCCGCGAAGGCATCCGGCTGCTCACCGACGCCGGACTGACCGTCCACTCGGTCCGCGGCGCCGAGCCCGGCGGCTACGGCCGGCGGACCGCTGGCGAGGTCGCCTTGGACGACCCCGAGCTGCTCCTGGTCGCCACCCGTCCCGCCTGACCGTCACCGCGCCCATCGACGCGTCGATCCGTCCCGGGGAGGCGTGCGTCCGGCCGGTGGTGCAGCGGGGTGCGCAGGTCCGGCCAGCGCGCCACCACGATGCGCCGGATCGCCGATGCGGGCACGGGGCCCCACGCCCGGCTGTCGGTGGAGCGCTCCGGCAGGTCGCCGCGCACGTCCACGCCCTCGGCGGTGACCGACCGCACCCGCTTGACGACGAGGTGGTCGTCGTTCCGCGGGTCGGCGACGACCACCAACCGTCCCGGCCGCGCGCAGCGGCGGGTGGCCGGACGCGTCAGCAGCACGTCCCCGTCCGTCAGCGCCGGCTCCATCGACGTACCGGCGACCCGGACGAGGGAGCGGTTGACCGCGACCGCGAGCACCTCGGCGACCAGCAGCCCGAGCGCGACCACCCGCAGGCGAGCGACCAGTGGTCGGCATCGGGCCTCGCCACGGGACGGGCCGCGGCGGCCCTTGTTGCGATACGTTCGCATCTGACAGCGCTCCGGGGTCGGGACTCGGGGGCGTCTACCGGCGGATGGCCGTAGCGGGCAGCCGGTCGGCCAGTGGTGGGGTCCAACGGCAGCACTATGCTCGCTCGTGAACCAGCTGCCGAAGCGAGGGAACCATCATGCGCATCACGAACCTCCTCAGCGCGCTGCACCCGGCCCGCGAGTTGACCACCGTCGACGCCCACTGCGACCTGATGTGTGGGGTCTACAACCCGGCACAGGCTCGGATCGAAGCCGAGTCCGTCCTCGAGATCGCGAAGAAGTACCACGACTCCGACGACGAGACCTTCCGACACCGCTGCGTCTTCATCAAGGAGGAGCGCGCGGAACTGGTCAAGCACCACCTGTCGGTGCTGTGGACCGACTACTTCAAGCCGCACCACGTCGAGGAGTACCCGGACCTCCACGAGAAGTTCTGGCACGCCATCAAGGCGGCCGGGGACGCGAAGAAGACGATGGACACCAAGGCCGGCGAGGACCTGCTCGCCAAGATCGACGAGATCGCGGAGATCTTCTGGGCCACCAAGGGTGGTAAGCCCGACTGGATGACCAGCTGACGTCGTCCGTCGCGATCGATGCCACGACCCCGCCGGCGGCGGGGTCGTGGTCGTCTGGTGACCCCTGCCAGCCGATCCGACGCTGAGCCGGAGGCCGGTCGTGGAACTCGAAGGACGTTCGCGCCGCTGGCATCCGTTCGGCCGGGCGGCCAACTGGTTCGTGTTGGCCGGTACCTCGCTGATCGTCATCCAGTCGCTGGTGGTGGCGATCGCGGTGTTCGTCGCACCGATGACCCCGGCCCTGGGGCTGGAGGAGTCGGGGCTGGGGCTGCTGGTGTGGTTGGGGTTCGGCCTCGCGTTGCCGATCCTGGCCGGTTGGACCGCGGTGCGGGCGCTGCGGCGCTGGTGGCGGCGTTCCGTGCAGGTGCTGCTGCCGCTGCTGATCGCGGCCGCGGTCGCCGTCCCGGCGACGGTCCTGCTGGCGGTTCCGGTCGGTGAGGAGATGCTCTGGCCGATCGGCTACCTGCCGGGGGGTCTGTTCACCCTGACCGGCGCGATCCTGGCCCGGCGCAACATCGAACGGGCCAAGGCCGAAGGCCGGGGCGGGCTCAGCGACTGACCCCGGCGACCGTGCTCACCCGGCGCGTTCACCTGTCGGTGCGCCCACGGTCAGCCCCAGGTGTGCGGCGTGGAACGCCAGCACGTCCGCCCGCTCCTCGACCAGCTTGCTGACGGGCTTGCCAGCGCCGTGTCCCGCGGAGGTGTCGACGCGCAGCAGCACCGGCGCGTCGCCGCCCTGGGCCCGCTGCAGCGCTGCCGCGAACTTGTAGGAGTGCGCCGGCACGACCCGGTCGTCGGTGTCGCCGGTGGTGACCAGGGTGGCCGGGTAGGCCGTGCCCTCGACCAGGCGGTGGTACGGCGAGTAGCGCAACAGCACCGCCAGGTCCTCCGGATCCTCCGGGTCACCGAAGTCGGAGGTCCACGCCCAGCCGATCGTGAAACGGTGGAACCGGGTGACGTCCAGCACCCCGACCTCGGGGACCGCGGACGCGAACCGCTCGGGGGCCTGGGTCATGCAGGCGCCGACCAGCAGCCCGCCGTTGGACCGCCCCTCGACGCCGAGGTGGTCCGCGCTGGACCACACCGCGTCCGCGTCGGTGCCGTCGGTCAACGCGTCGGCGTGGATCTCGGAGCGGCGGTCCCCACACAGCCACGCGGCGCACGCGAGCGCGTCGTCGAACACGTGCTGCTTGTGCTCGCGACGACCGTCGTCGTGCCATGCCCGGCCGTACTCGCCCCCACCGCGCAGGCACGCGACGGCCAGGACGCCGCCCGCTTCCACCCACGCCTGCCAGGCCGGACGGTGCATCGGGGTGACCGGGATGTCGAACCCGCCGTAGCCCCAGAGCACCGTCGGACGGGCGCCGTCGGGGGTCACGTCCGCTCGGTGCAGCACGAACAGCGGGACGGCGACACCGTCGTGGTGCACGCGGACCTGGTCGACCACCACCTCGACGTCTGGGCCGGTGGGTGCGTGGTCGGTGGGTGCGTGGTCGGTGGCCGTGGACGGTGCGTCGGCGTTGCCGGTGGTCGGTGCGTCGGCGTTGCCGGTGGTCGGTCCGTCGGCGGCGCCGATCGTCAGCTGCTCGTGGTCGCCGTCGAGCAGCGCGTAGCGCTCGATGCGGACCGGGTGGGTGAACCGCTCCACCGCCACGTGGATCGCGTCGTCGTGGCGGCCACCGGCCAGGTCGGTGACGGTGGCCAGGCCCGGCAGGTCGAGGTGGCGCTGGTGCTCGCCGGACACGGGGTCGTGGATGTCCAGCCGGGAGACCGCGTGGTGCAGTCGTACGCAGACCAGCCAGCCGGGCATGTCCGGCTCGGCCGCGCCGACGAGGCGAGCGGCGCGTAGGCGGTCGTCGGACTCCGCGACGATCGGACGTTGCGATGTCGGATCGTGCAGGTCGACCGCGACCACGCGGCCGAGCGGTGCCGCGTGGTCGGTGAGCAGCAGCAGTTCGCCGCCGAGCACCCCCAGCGGGGTCCACGAGGCGTCACCGTCGTCGAGCAGCGGCCGGACCTCGCCGATGTGGCCGTCGTCGATCGGGGCGACGTGGACGCGGCTGGTCGGATCGGTGCCGCGGTGGATCGTGAGCACGAGCCAGCGACCGTCGTGGCTGACCTGCGGGTCGAACTTCCACTCCGGCTGGTCGGGACGGGCGTGGACGACGACGTCCTCGGACTGATCGGTGCCGAGCCGGTGCAACTGGACCCGCTGGTCGCGGACCGCGGCGGCGTGTTCCTCGCCGGCGGCCGGAGGGTCGTAGGCGCCGTAGACGAACGCGTCCCCGTCCGGTAGCCACGCACACGGGCTGAACTTCGACCAGGTGACGACATCCGGGTGGAGCTCGCCCGTCGCGACCTCGACGA
>SKNP01000004.1 GCA_007120485.1 Nitriliruptoraceae bacterium | reverse complement strand
GACGTCATCGACCGATCCCGGTGGGACGCCGGTCCGGGCCAGCAGGGTCGCGATCACGTGGGCGGCCAACTGCTCCACTGGCACGTCCCGGAGCGCGCCCCCGTACCGACCGACCGGGGTGCGGATCGGTTCGCAGATCACGGCGTCGTGCACGTCGCGCTCCTCGGGGTGGCATCAGGTCGAGGGGGACGTGCCCCGGTGACCAGGTCGGATGGACCCTATCGACCTGGCCCGTCGTTGACCGGTCGCGACGGGTCCGCCCACGCCGAGCCGGTCCATGCTCGGCCGCACGCGGGTCCGGTGCACGTGGTGCCACGGGCGGGTCCGGTGCCGCCACGGAACGGTCGGTGGTCACGCCACCTCGGCGCCGAGCGACTCCGCCAGCCGCACGGCCCCCGCCAGGTCCAGCTGTGCGCCGGCGACGAGCGCATCCGCCAGCCTCACGCCAGCCAGTTCCGCGTCATGCAGCTGCGTCCCGTCCAGCACCGTGTTGCCGAGCTCGGCTCCGGAGAGATCCGCCCCGGTCAGATCCGCGTCGCGCAGGTTCGCCTCGCACAGATCGGCGTGGGCGAGCCGCAGGCCGCGCAGATCGCGCGTGGCCAGGTCGACGCCGCGCAGGTTCGTGTACGACCAGTCGCCGTCCTCGACCGTCAACCCGAGCGTGATGGTGTCCGTCAGGTCGCTGCCCGTGAGCTTGCAGCCGATGAACCTGCTCGTGGACAGCCGAGCGCCGGCGAACGAACAGTTGGTGAAGGCGCTGCCATGGTGCTCCGAGCCGCTGAGGTCCGCTCCGGTCAGATCACACGAGACGAACCGGCACCCGATGGTGACCAGTCCGGCCAGGTCGGCGTACCGCAGGCGGCACCGCTCCAGTACCAGGCCGTCGAGTGGCGCCAAGCGACGCAGGTCCTCCCCGTCGAGGTCCTGGTCGCGGAACACGGGGACGCCGGGCTCGCTGTGCGGATCGTGCCCGTCGCTCACGCTGGCATCCTGGTCCGCCGGGGCCGCTCGGACCCTAGCCACCAGCGGTGGCCGTGGCGTGGTCGACGCGAGGTTTCCACGGTTTCCACGGTCGGGGAAGTCGTACCTCGCGGTGCGCGTTGACACTGGGGCGAGCGCGGGTGTCGCCCAGCGCCGGTACCCCCGCGCCCTCCTTCGCTCCCCGCGCCGAACCACTTGTCCCCGCCGCTGTCTCAGGAGCCCGTCCGTGGTCCGTCCCGTCGTCGATCGTCGTGCGCCGCTCTCCCACGAGGAGATCGCCCGCTACAGCCGCCACCTGATCATCCCCGACGTGGGGATGGAGGGTCAGGAACGTCTGAAGGCCGCCAGGGTGCTGCTCGTGGGCACCGGCGGGCTCGGTTCGCCGTTGGCCCTGTACCTGGCAGCCGCCGGCGTGGGCACGATCGGGCTGGTCGATGACGACGTCGTCGATGCTTCCAACCTGCAGCGCCAGATCATCCACGGCACCTCGGACATCGGGGTGCACAAGATCGACTCCGCCCGCGCGTCGATCCTGGAGATCAACCCCCACGTCGAGGTGGTGGAGCACCGCACGTTCCTCACGTCCGAGAACGCGCTCGACGTCCTCGACGGCTACGACCTGGTGATCGACGGCACCGACAACTTCCCGACGCGCTACCTCGTCAACGACGCGTGCGTGCTGCTGGGCATCCCCAACGTCTACGGGTCGATCTTCCGCTTCGAAGGGCAACTCAGCGTCTTCTACGCCGAGGAAGGCCCCTGCTACCGGTGCATGTTCCCCGAGCCACCACCGCCCGGCATGGTGCCCAACTGCGCCGAGGGCGGCGTGCTCGGCATCATGGCCGGCCACATCGGGACCGCGCAGGGGATCGAGGGCATCAAGCTGATCACCGGTGCCGGCGAGGCGATGGTCGGACGGCTCGGGCTGTACGACGCGCTGGCGCAGGAGTGGACCTACGTCAAGGTCAACAAGGATCCCAGCTGCCCCGTCTGCGGTGAGGAGCCGACCGTCACCGAACTCATCGACTACGAGGAGTTCTGCGGGATGCCCGCCCACGATGGGGTCGTGGAAGCCGACCACTCGTTGGCCGACCTGGAGATCCTGCCGAGCGAGTACGCGGAGATCGCGGACAAGCCGGACGTGGAACTGCTCGATGTCCGTGAGGAGCACGAGTACGAGATCAACCGGATCCCGGGCGCCGTGCTCATCCCCAAGGACTCCCTGGCGGGCAAGCTGGCCGAGCTCGACCCGACCAAGGAGTACGTGATCCACTGCAAGTCCGGGCAACGGTCGCTGGAGTCCACCGAACTGCTCCGCGGCGCCGGTTTCAAGGCCCGTTCGATGCGCGGCGGCATCAACGCCTACGCGCGGCAGGTGGACGACTCGATCCCGGTGTACTGACCCGGTACGTCGACCGGCCGGCCGCCGCGACGTCGCGTCCGAGGGCCGGCCGGTCCGCGATGTCGTGGCCGCGGTGCGTTGGTCAGCTGCGGAGGCGTTCGAGCAGGTCGGCGAGCGCCGCTTTGGGTCGGCCGTTGAGCGCGTCGATCGTCCGGTCGATGACGATCATCGGTGGCTTCCCCCCACCGTGCAGCGGCAGCGTGCGCAGCGGCGCCTCAGCGAAGACCGACTCGAACATCCGATGGGTCGCCTCGTCGTCCTCGGGGACCGTTCGCTGGACCTGGTAGCGCGCCGCCGCCATGATGGCCTGATGCACCTTGCGCCCCATCGGGGTCAGGGTCAGATCCGCCACCGACGAGTTGCGGTGGAACGGCTGGGCAGGGCGCGGCGTCGGGATCTCGGTCCCGAGCAGCCGCGCGAACTCCTCGTCCGTGGCCACGGTGCCCGCCGGGGCTGGCACGGGGGTCACGTCGTCGTCGGACGCCACCTCGATGCTGGCCGTCGTGCGGATGTCGACCGATGAGGTGCCGACCAGCAGCTCGTAGGTGCCGGCTTCCACCAGCCAGTCGCCGGCGCTCACGTCGTAGATCGCGAACGATCGCCGGTCGAGGTCGAGCTGGATCTGCTGCGAGGAGCCCGGTTCGAGCTGGACCTTGGCGAACGCCTTGAGCTCCTTGTCCGGCCGCCACACGGCCGAGTCGGCGGCGCGCACGTAGAGCTGCACGACCTCCGTGCCGGGCCGGCCGCCGACGTTGGTCACCGTGACGGTCGCCGTGCGATCGGTGCCGTCGCCGGTGACCTCCACCTGGCCGTACTCGAACGTGGTGTAGCTCAGCCCGTGCCCGAAGGCGAACCGTGCGGGCACGCCCGCGGTGTCGTGGAACCGGTAGCCGACCAGGAGCCCTTCCCGGTGCTCGACCTGCCTGGGGTGGCCGGGGAAGTTGGCGTCAGCCGCCAGATCGCGCATCGCGACCGGGAACGACTCGGCCAGGCGTCCGCCCGGCTCCACGTCACCGAAGAGCACGTCAGCGAGCGCGGCACCGCCGGCCTGGCCGCCGAGGTAGCTCTCGAGGATCGCCGGGACCCGGTCAGCGAACGGTAGTTCGACGGGTGCGCCGTTCTGCAGCACGACGACGGTGGGTACGCCGGCATCGAGCACCGCGTCGATCACCCGAAGGTGACCGGCGGGCAGCTCAAGGTCGGCGCGATCGAACCCCTCCGACTCGTAGCGGCCCGGCAGGCCGGCGATGATCACCGCTCGGCCCGCTGTCTGTGCGGCCTCGACGGCCTGCTCGATCAACGCATCGGTCGTGGTCCCCGTCGTCGGGTCGTATGCCGGTGCGAAGGTGACCTCGACGCCCGGTTGGATGCGTTCCCGGATCGCGGCGATCGGATCGTCGAGCCGGGTGGGGTTGACCTGCGAGCTGCCGGCGCCCTGGTAGCGGGGAGTGGTCGCGAAGGCCCCGATCACGGCGAGATCAGCGTCCGCAGACAGCGGCAAGGTGCCGTCGTTGGTGAGCAGGACCGAGCCGGCCGCGGCCGCGCGGCGGGCCAGGGCGTGGTGCGCATCCTGGTCGACGGTCGCGGTCGGGACCCGGTTCGCCGCGGCACGGACGATCAGTTCGATCACTCGACGAGCGCACCGGTCGACGTGCTCCTCGTCGAGGTCGCCGTCACGGACCGCCGCGATCACCTCGGCGTCGAACGCGCCGTTGCTGCCCGGCATCTCCAGGTCGTTGCCGGCCGCGGTGGCCGCAACCCGGTCGTGCATGCCACCCCAGTCGCTCATGACCAGCCCATCGAAACCCCACTCGTCGCGGAGCACCTCGGTCAGCAGCCAACGGTTGTCGGTCGCGGGGAC
The DNA here is from genome assembly GCA_007120485.1 of Nitriliruptoraceae bacterium. GTDB lineage: Bacteria > Actinomycetota > Nitriliruptoria > Nitriliruptorales > Nitriliruptoraceae > SKTG01. The sequence continues at coordinate 2,474 of SKNP01000004.1, read as the reverse complement.
GCCGTTGAGTTGGTTGTAGGCGCTCATGACCGTCCAGGGGCGACCGCCGCGGATCGCCAGTTCGAAGCCGGTGAGCTCGAGCTCCCGTAGGGTCCGCTCATCGACGACCGTGTCGATGACCATCCGGAAGGTCTCCTGATGGTTCGCGGCGAGGTGCTTCACGCACGCCCCGGGCCCCTGCGACTGGATCCCTCGCACCATCGCGACGGCCAAGCGGCCCGCTAGCAGCGGATCCTCGCTGAGGTACTCGAAGTTGCGCCCACCCGCCGGATGTCGCTTGAGGTTCACCCCCGGACCGAGGACCACGGAGATGTCCTCGGCCAGCGCTTCCCGGCCGAGCGCACGACCGACCTCCTCCAGCAGCGCCTCGTCCCAGCTCGAGGCCAACGTCACCGCGGTCGGGAAGCAGGTGGCCGGCACGGCGCGTCGGACGCTCACCTGCTCGCCATCGTCGGGGATCTTGCGCAGGCCGTGTGGGCCGTCGGCGACCATGGTGCGCCCGAACCCGACGCTGGGCACCGGCTCGAGGTGCCAGGCATCCGCACCGGAGAGCAACGCGACCTTCGTCGGCAGGTCGAGGTCAGCCAGGATGCGAGCGACGTCGTCGGGCGGCGTGGTCGCGCCACGGTCGGAGGGATCTGCGGGGTCGTGGCCGCCCGTCAGGCCGTCGCCATGCTGATCGTGGCCGTGCTGATCGTCGCTCACGCTCGTCGGTCCTCGTCGGCTGCGTCGGGCGGTCACCCGCGAGCCACGAGCCTATGGTGCGGCAGGCGTCGGTCCCGCCGGTCGGTCCGCAGCAGGATCGTCGGCATCCGTCCGACCTGCGGCACGGAGCCGGTCAGCCCCCGGATCGATGCGGGCATCGCGTGTTCCCGGCGGTCACCTGCTCCTGATCGTCGCCTCGGGCTCGAGGACCCGTGCCGCCCGCGGATCGAGCGCGAGGTCGAGGTCGCTGCCGGGTTCGGGGACCGATCCTCGCCACACCGGCACCGACAGCGCCGGGCCGGCGCCAGGGTCGACGGTGACCCGGATGTGGTCGCCAGCGAAGCGCCGTCCGACGATCCGGCCGGTCACCGCGAGTTCGTGGTCGCGAAGGGGCTCGCCGTCGTGGAGCACCCGCAGGGCTTCGGGGAGCAGGACCACGTCGTGGGTGCCGTCCCGGGTCGTTGGCACCGGCAGCGTCCCCCAGGGGCTGTCCGCCACGCCATCGCGGACGGTGAGCCGGACCACGTGGTCCAGCCCGAGGAACCGGGCGACGAACGCGGTCCGTGGCCCGCGCCACAACTCGTCTGGCGAGCCCACCTGCTCGACCCGGCCGGACCGCATGACCGCGACCCGGTCGGCGACCGCCAAGGCCTCGTGCTGGTCGTGGGTGACGTGCAGCACGGTGGTGCCGAGTTCCCCGAAGACCCGGGTGAGATCCTCGAGCAGGCGGGCCTGTAACGCCCGGTCGAGCGACCCGAGCGGTTCGTCGAGCATGAGCAGCTGCGGTCGCGGCGCGACCGCCCGGGCGAGGGCGACCCGTTGCTGCTCCCCGCCCGACAGCTCGGTGATGCGCCGTCTGGCCAGGTCGGTGAGGTCGACCAGGCGCAACGCCTCGTCCACCCGGCCGGCGACGGCCCGACGGTCGAGGCCCCGCATCCGAGGACCGAACGCGACGTTGTCGGCGACGGTCCGGTGGGGGAACAGCGCGTGATCCTGGAACATCAGGCCGACGTCGCGCTGGTCGGGGCGCAGACCGTCCAGCGTGCGGTCACCGAGTCGGACCGACCCGGTCCGCGACGGCTCGAGCCCGGCCACAGCGCGCAGCAGGGTGGACTTCCCGCAGCCGCTGGGTCCCAGCACGCAGAGGACCTCGCCAGCGTCGGCACGCAGGTCGAGGTCCCGGACGGCGTCGAACGAGCCGTAGGTGACCGTGACACCGTGCAGTTCGAGCGGGGCACCGTGGGGCATCAGAACCGTCCCACCTGACCGACACGCAACCGGTCGATCGCCAGGATCGCCGACGCCGTCACGACCATCAACAGCGTCGACATCGCCATCGCCTGTCCGAAGTTGGCCACGCCCGGCCGCCCGAGCAGCCGGAAGATCGCCACCGGCATGGTCGGCAGGTTGGCACGGGCGACGAACACCGTCGCCCCGAACTCGCCGACCGCGATCGCGAACGAGAACCCGGCAGCGACCAGCGCTGCTCGCCCGACGATCGGGAGATCGACCTCGCGCCAGATACGTCGAGGTGAGGCGCCGAGGACCGCGGCGGCGTCGCGCAACCGGTCGTCGATCGACCGCAGGACCGGGAGGAGGGTGCGGACGACGAACGGGGTGGCGATCAACGCTTGCGCGATCGGGACCAGCAGCGGCGAGCCGCGCAGGTCCATCGGTGGGCGGTCGAGCGCGATCAGGAACCCGAACCCGATGGTGACCGCGGAGGTGCCCAGGGGCACCATCAGGCCCCGGTCGACGATCCGCGAGAG
>SKNP01000248.1 GCA_007120485.1 Nitriliruptoraceae bacterium | reverse complement strand
GGGCGAGCCACCGACCCTCCCCGGCGTCGTTGGCGAGGACCGCGAGGTGGTAGCGCTGCCCGCCGGATCCTTCGACGGTGCCGACCAGGCCACTGGTGTCGCGCAACGTGCCGGTCTTCCCGGCGAACCGACCGTCAGCGATCGTCCCGCGGAGCCGGTTGCGCAGCGTTCCGGACTCGCCGGTGACGGCCATCGACCGCTTCCACGTGCTGGCGTGCCGTGAGCCGTACATCGTTCGCTCGACATCGATCAGGAGCCGGACGGAGGTGCGGTCCTCACGCGACAGGCCCGATCCGTCGGCGAACCGCGCCGACCGGTGGTCGATGCCCCAGCGGTCCAGGGACTGCCGCAGCGCCCGGTCGCCCGAGCCGAACGACCCGACCCCGGTCCGTTGCCGACCGACCGCGGTGAACAGCCCGTCGGCGAGGTGGTTGTCGCTGCGCTGCAGGGTGAACTCCAGCAGCTCCGACATCGGTGGGCTGTCGACGCGGGCGAGCCGACCGACCGGCCTGGGCCGTGTCTCGGTCAGCTCGGCCGACCCGGCCACGGTGACCCCGCGGTCGTCCAACAAGCGGACGAGTTCATCGACGAGGTGCTGCGCCGGCACCTCGACGTGCTCGACGCGGGCGGTTGGCTCGAGGTCATCCGGGGGGTCGAGCGGATCGAGATCGTCGAGGTCGAGTTCGTCGTCGTCCGCGTCATCGCCGTCGGACCCGTCATCCTCGCCGTCGGAACCGTTGTCGTCGTCCGGCTCGGGCCAGACGATGATCGTCTCCAGCCCGGCGTCGACGGTCAGGCCGTCGGCATAGCGGGCATCGAACGACGAGAAGTAGCGGTCCGGCCATCCCGTCGCCGTGCGCGGACCCTCGAACCGATCGGTGACGGCGAGCACGTCACCGTCGATGTGCCGCACCCCGGACGCCGCGATGTCGTCGGCGAGGTCCTCGAGCGGCGTCCGCGGCCGGGCCGGGTAGACGAACCGGCCGTACTCCGGGGTCGCGAGCACCGGGTCCCCATCGCCGACGATGGCCAGATCACCTTCGAGGGTCCCGTCCTCGGCGATCGGGCCGCTGGCCTCGGCCCAGGTGGTGAAGGTGGCGTTCGGACCGAGCGTCGTCAGCGCGGCGGCTCCGGTCACGATCTTCAGGGTCGACGCGGGGATCCGTGGCGCGTCAGGGTCGTGGGCGACGATCTCGCGATCGTGCTCGTCGACGACGAGCACCCCGAACGCGTCCGGGTCGGCGTCGGCCTCGGACAGGAGCCCATCGAGCAGCTCCTGCGCTGTCGAGCGGACGGCGTCCCGGCTCTCCGGTGGCGCCGGCACGTCCGGCTCGTCATCGAGGTCGAGCGACCGCTGCGGTTCGGCTCGTTCCGCCCGCTGACCCGGGTCGCCATCCGAGATCTCACCGGGATCGCCAGCTGGGGCGAGCGCACCGGCCTGGTCGTCGGAGATCGGCGCCGCGGTCCAGGTCTTGTCCGGTCCATCCACGGCACAGGCGGCCGCGACCAGCGCGACGACGGCGACGGCCGCGAGCCCTGCTCGTGGAGGCCGCGCTGACGTCACCCTCCGGCGCACCGGGGTGACGTCGCCGCGACGCTCAGTTGGGCGCGTCAACGGAGTCGAGCAGCCCCCGCAGCTGGAACCCTCGGGAGGGGTGTCGCAGCTTGGTGAGCGTCTTCTTCTCGATCTGCCGGATGCGCTCGCGGGTGAGACCGAACTGGGCACCGATGTCCTCGAGCGTGTGCTCCTCGCCGTCGACCAGGCCGTAGCGCAACATCAGGACGGTGCGCTCGCGGTCGGTCAGCGCGGACAACGCCCGCTCGACCTCGTGCTTGGACAGCACGGCGGTCGCCGACCCCTCCGGGTCGATGGCGTCCTCGTCGGCTACCAGCTCGCCCATCGTGGCGTCGCCGTCCTCACCGATCGGCTTGTCGAGACTCGCGACGTCCTGTGCGGCCAACTGGACCTCGCGGAGGCGGTCGACCGGCAGGCCGAGCTCCGCGGCGATCTCATGCTCGCTGGGCTCGCGGCCGAGCTGCTGCAGCAGCGCGAACTCCGCGTACCGGACCTTGCCCATCAGCTCGTGGACGTGGACCGGCAACCGGACGGTGCGGCCGGTGTTGGCCAGGCCCCGCTGCAACGCCTGACGGATCCACCAGGTCGCGTAGGTCGAGAACTTGTACCCCTTGGTGTGGTCGAACTTCTCGACCCCGCGGATCAATCCCAGGTTGCCCTCCTGGATCAGCGAGAGCAGATCCACGCCCCTCCCTCGGAACTTGCGGGCGACCGAGACCACCAGGCGCAGGTTGGCCCGGATCATGTGGTCCTTCGCCCGCTCCCCGCCCCGGGAGATCATGCGCATCTGGGCCTTCTTGCGCGGGGTGAGCTTCACCCCGGACCCGATGATCGCGGAGGCCGCGATACCCGCCTGGTACCGCTTGGCGAGGTCCACCTCGAGCTCCGGCGTGAGCAGCTCGGTGCGACCGATCTCGTTGAGGTACTGACGCACGGAGTCGGACGAGGCCGACAGGGGCGTGGCCTCGGGCCGATCGGCGTCCTCGACGAGGTCGTCGAGCACCTGCATCCCGAGGTCACGGGCGCTCTGGGCCGTGTCCTCCACCCAGGTGTCCGGCTGCGTCAACGGGTCGAAGAGATCCTGGAGTTCCGAGAGCAGGACGTAGCCGCGGGAAGCGCCACGTTCGAACAGCTCGGAGATGGGGGTGACGTCGCTCACGTATGCCGTCCCGTGCTCGTGCCGTGTCCGGAGCTGCTGCCCGACCCCTGCCAGGGCGAACCATCGGATCCTCCCACCACGGCGACCTCCCTACCGATCCGGTCACCGCAGCGTGTCACCACGGCGTGCGCTCCGCTCCCGGTGGTCCCGGGCGTGTCGGCAGAGGGTACGTACCTCGCGGCGTTCCGTCAGCGCAGGTCGGCGAGCGTGCCTCGTGGACCCTCCCGCCAGCACCGTTCCGCGTCCCGATGACGACGCCGCGCCGGTCACCGCGGCCGGTCTGCGGCGTGCGCGCCGGTCGCGCTTACGCGGGGCTGCCCCGCGACGGATCCGGGTGGTCGGGGCCGTCGGGGTCGTCGGGGTCGTCGGGGCCGTCGTCATCCCGCTTGGCGTGCTCCCGGGCGCTACGCAGCTCATCGGCCCAGGTGGACGTCGGTGCGTCGGGCGCCTCGGTCTCCGCTTGCGAACGCGTGCGTGCCGCGGCGTTCGGCCTCGACCGGGGCCCGTGGTCGTGGTGGAAGCGCACGGGCGGGGCGTCGTCGGGACGCGCAACGGCGACCGCCGCTGCCAGCGCCGTGGTGAGAGGCACCGCCATGATCAGCCCGAGCGATCCGACGATCGTCTTGACCAGCTCCTCCGCGAGCACCTCGGAGTTGAGGATCTCCCCCACGGGCAGGCTGCCCGTGGAGAACAGCAGCAGCAGCGCGATCGACGCCCCGGTGTAGGCCAGGAACAAGGTGTTGATCACCGACGCGATGTGGTCGCGGCCGACGGTCATCGCGCGGGCGAAGAGCTGCTTCCAACCGAGCGTTCGATCGGTCTCGTGGAGCGCGAAGACGGTCGAGGACTGGCTGATGGTGACGTCATCGAGCACCCCGAGCGCGGCGATGATCAGGCCGGCCAGGACCAGCCCCTGCAGGTCGAGGCCGTCGATCGCGAACCGGGCGAAGACCGCGTCATCGGACGCGAACCCGGTGATCCGGGCTCGATCGACGAAGAAGGTGCCCAACGCCACGGTCAAGGCCAGCGCCGCGGAGGTCCCCACCACCGCCGCCGTCGTCATCTCGCTGAGGCCATGCGTGAGGTACAGGGTGACGATCATCACGGCGACCGCACCGACGAGCGCGACCACAGGTGGGCTCGCGCCCGCCACGATGGCCGGCACGATGAACAGCACGACCACCGCCAAGGACAGGGCCAAGCCGATCAGGGCCCGCAACCCCTGCCAGCGGGAGATCAGCAGCACCGCCCCGACGAAGATCAGCCCGAGCAGCCACAGCGTCGGTGTCCGCTGGAAATCGGTCAGGAAGTACTGCTCCTCACCGTCGCCATCGACGGTGCGATCGAGCGCGACGCGGTCACCGACCGCGATCGCGGGGAAGCCGTCCACGTCGATCGAGAGGTCGACGACCTGACCCTCGTCGGGCCCGTCCAGCAGCTCGACGGCCAGCTCCGCGCGGTCCCCGGAGAAGCCGACATCCGGGTCGGCCTCACCCTCGACGATCGTGAGGCCGACCACCTCGCCGGCGACGAGATCCTCGAGGGGCTCGGCGTCGCCTTCCGGGAGCCGCTCGCTCGCTGGCCAGAGGACCACCATGCCGACCAGGGTCGCGGCGAACACGATGCCGACGAACACGAGTAGCCGTCGGTGGATCGCCGTCAGCTCGCCGGTCACGGGGCCCTCCTCGAACGCGGTCCGGGGAGGCGGATGCTACGAGTCGGTGATGGGTGAGCCGAACCACCGACGCCCGCCGCGGTCGCGGCGGGCGTCGGTGGAGCGATCGGTCCGGGCGCTACGCGGCGCGGTCGAGCACGTCGAGCAGGCCCGAGAGGTTGTGCGCACGCGAGGGGTGGCGGAGCTTCGCGAGCGCGCGGTTCTGCATCTGCCGGATCCGTTCGCGGGTGAGCCCGAAGTGCTCCCCGATCTCCTCGAGCGTCTGCGGCTCCTGGCCGCCGAGGCCGAAGCGCAGGACCAGGATGATGCGCTCGCGGTCGTCCAGCGCCTGCAGCGCGGCGTCGATCTGGCTGAGAGCGTCGCCTTCGAGCGCCGTCTCGGCCGGGTCGATCTGCTCGGAGTCGGCGATCAGATCGCCCATGGTCGCGTCGCCATCCTCGCCGATGGGACGGTCGAGGCTGACCAGTTCCTGCATCGCGTCACGCACCTCGCGAACGCGGTCGCCGGTGAGGCCGACCTCCTCCGCGACCTCATCGTCGCTGGGGTCGCCGCCCTTCTGCTGGCGCAGCCGGAGTTCCGCCGCCCGGAGCTTGCCGTACAGCTCCCACACGTGGGCCGGCACGCGGATCGTGCGGCCCTTGCTGGCCACGCCGCGCTGCAGCGCCTGCCGGATCCACCACACGGCGTAGGTGGAGAACTTGTAGCCCTTGGTGTGGTCGAACTTCTCCACCGCTCGCAGCAACCCGAGGTTGCCTTCCTGGATGAGTTCGATGAAGTCGAGGTCACGGCCGGAGAACTTGCGCGCCTGCGGGACGACCAGGCGCAGGTTGGCCTGGACCATGACCTCCTTGGCGCGCTCACCGTCACGGCTGATGGAGCGCAGCCGCGCCTTCTTGGCGCGCGTCACGCTCGCGCCCAGTTCCTTGAGCATCACGTCGGCGGCCATACCCGCCTGGTAGCGCTTGGCGAGGTCGGCCTCGTCCTCCTTGGTCAGCAACTCATGACGTCCCGCGTCGTTGAGGTACTGCCGGACCAGGTCGGTGGTCAGGGCCGCCGAGGTGTCGGCAGCAGCAACCTCCTCGGGCGCATCATCGGCGACGTCGTCGATGATCTGCATGCCCTGGTCGGTGGCGGTGACGATCGCGTCGTCGACCCAGTGCTCACCGTGGAGTTCGGGGACGTAGAGCTCTTGGAGCTCGGAGAGCAGCACGTAGCCGCGCTCGTTCGAGCGCTCGAGCAACTCTTCGACGGCGACCTCGGCGGTCGGGAGATCGGTCGGGTTCACCTGGCCTCCTCGTGACGGCGGGGAGCGGACACGGTGGTCCAGCGTCGATGATCCACCTCGGTGGATCCGTTGACGACACCGTCGTAGGTTTGGTTCGGAGCCGGGCGCCCTTGGGGTCGACCTTCGGACAGGGAACTCGGCAGAGACGAAGCACCGGTCGTCGTGCGGGTGGGAGCTCGGGGCTCGCGGGCGGCAACGACCGGGCAGGTACATCCTGCCACGCCCGCGTCCCTTACGTGAACGCACCGGTCGGCCAGCACCCTCCCCGGCCATCCGCGATGCGCGTTGAGTGCACAGGACGCTAAGGGCCGGGGCGGTGGGCGCACGCTCCGGTCCGAGGGTCCGGCGTCAACGTGCCGTGCGGCGGACCCCTCCACGATCACACGGTACCCCTTCGGCGCGCAGCCGGGTCGCCTGTTCCTCCTCGAGACCCGGCACGAGCCGACCCGTCGCGGTGACCACGCGCCACCAGGGCACACCGCCGCCGTGGTCGGCCAGCGCTCGCCCCACCGCACGTGCGGCTCCGGGGAACCCGGCCTCCACGGCCACCTCGCCGTAGGTCAGGACCTCGCCGGGACGGGTGGCCGCCACGACCGCGAGGACCTCCTCCACCAGGTCCCTGGGTCCCCGGGTCATGATGACCCGCCGAGCCAGCGGCGAGTAGCGTGCTGACCGATCCGCGACGGAAGGTCCACCGTGATCACCGCCTTCGTGCTCCTCGACGTCGACGTCGACCAGGTCCCGGAGGTCGCCGAAACGCTGTGCGACCTGGACGGGGTCACCGAGGTGTACTCGGTGACCGGCCGGTACGACCTCATCGTCAAGGTCCGCGCGGCCCGCAACGAGGACCTCGCGGACGTGGTCACCGGGCGGATCGGCAAGGTCGCCGGGATCATCGGCTCCGAGACCGTCATCGCGTTCCGCTCCTACTCCGACGAGACGCTGGACGCGGGCTTCGCACTGGGACAGGACCCACCGACCTGACCCCGGGCCGGCCGGCAGGGGTCAGTGGCGAGGTCCCGTGGGTTCCTGCGT
>SKNP01000376.1 GCA_007120485.1 Nitriliruptoraceae bacterium | reverse complement strand
GCGATCGCCTCCTCGACGACCTCGGTCAAGCCCGACCGCTCGAGCTGCGCTCGACACGATCGGAAGTGCCCCACCCCGGGGATCACGTACGCGTCCGCCCGGCGGGCCTGCGCGGCATCGCGCACGATCGTGGTGTCGGCGCCGGCGGCGTCGAAGCCCCGCTTGGCCGAGCGCACGTTGCCCGCGTCGTAGTCGAGCACCGCGACGGCGAGCCGCGGACGACTCACTGCAGCACACCCTTGGTCGACGGGACGTCATCGCCGGTGACCGCGACCGCACGTCGCAACGCCACGGCCACGGACTTGAACACCGACTCGAAGACGTGGTGGGTGTTGTCGCCGGAGAGGTTGTGGACGTGCAGGGTGATCCGAGCGTTGGCGACGACCGCCTCGAAGAAGTGACGGACGAGGCTGGTCTCGAAGGTGGTCCCGATGACCTCGATGGGTACCTGGCAGTCCCACACCAGGTAGGGACGGCCTGACAGGTCCATGGCGACGCGCGTCAGCGATTCGTCGATCGGCACCGTGGCGTCACCGAACCGCTCGACCCCCCGACGGTCGCCCCATGCTTCCGCCAGCGCCTGGCCGAGCGCGATACCGGTGTCCTCGACGGTGTGGTGGGCATCGATCTCCGTGTCACCGTCGGTGCGCACGGTCAGGTCGAGCCGCCCGTGCCGTCCGAGCTGATCCAGCATGTGGTCGAAGAACGGCACGCCGGTCTCGACCTCCGCCCGACCAGGGCCGTCGAGGTCGACCGTCACCTCGACGGTCGTCTCCCGCGTCTGTCGGCGTACGGTCGCGGTCCGGCGGTCCATCGGTGGTTCCTCTCGCAGGTCGGGCAGGTCGCTGCCGCTGCCCCGGACGTGACGGGAAGCGGTCGCTCGGCGGTCGACGGTCGTTCGGCGGTCGGTGGACGGTCGGCGGTGGGCCGTTGGCGGTTGGCGGTGGTGTCAGGCGCTCGCTACGTCACCGAGCACGGTGTCGATCGCGGCGAGGAAGGCGTCGTTCTCCTCCGGGGTGCCGACCGTCACCCGGATGCAACGCTCCAGCCTCGGCTTCGAGGAGAAGTCGCGCACGAGCACGCCGTGGTCGAGGAGCCGGTCGAACAACCCGTCCTCGGGCGCCCGTACCAGCAGGAAGTTGGCCGCGGAGGGCGCGACCTCAAGCCGGGTGTGCTGCTCGAGGTGCGTCCGCATCCGCTCGCGCTCGCTGGCGATGCCTTCCCGGTGGGCCAGGAAGTCATCCTCCTGTTCCAGGGCGACCAACCCGGCGACCTGTGTCAACTGATCGAGGTGGTACGGCAACCGGACCTTCTGGACGTCCTGGACCACCCAGGGCGCTCCGAGCAGGTAGCCCAGGCGCAGTCCGGCGAGCCGGAACGCCTTGGAGAAGGTGCGGACCACCACCAGCCGGGGCAGCTCACCGAGCAGCGGCACGACCGAGGTGCCGGTCGGTGCGAACTCCACGTAGGCCTCGTCGACCACCAGCAGGGCGCGCGAACGGTCGTGCAACGTGCGGATGGCGTCATGGCCGACCGGGGTGCCGACCGGGTTGTTCGGTGACGGGAGGAGGATCAGGTCCGGGTCGTGCTCGGCCGCCGCGTCAGCAGCGACCGTCGGCGACAGCTCGAACCGGTCGTCGAGGTCCACCTCGACGGCTCGGGTCAACGTGGTGCGACACAGCTCCGGGTACATCGAGTAGCCGGGCCGGACGTACAGCGCGGTGCGGTCCGGCCCCCCGTAGGCCTGGAGCAGCTGCAGCAGGACCTCGTTGGACCCGTTGGCGGCCCAGACCGTCTCGCGGTCGACCTCGTGCCGTGCCGCGATCGCCGCCCGCAGGGCGCGGTGCGGCCGATCCGGGTACCGGTTGAGCTCCAGCGACCGGATGCGCTCGGCGACGGTGGCCAGGAACGCTGCCGGTGGCGATTCGGCGGTCTCGTTGGTGTTGAGCCGGACCGCGACGTCGTACTGCGGCGCACCGTACGGCGCGACATCGCGCAGGTCATCACGGACGGGCACCGTCGACCGAACGTCCGGCTGGTCGACCGCGCTCACGAGCCGTCACCCGACGGCGGCCCGTCGTCGAAGCGGGTCTCGATCGCACGCCAGTGGGCCGGGAGGTCCTCCGCGTCGGCGAACGGTTCGATGTGGGGCGCGAGCCGACGCAGGGCGTCGTGGTCGTACTCCAGGTGGTTGACCGGGACCAGGAACGACGACGTCGTCAGCCCGCCGGCGAACCGTGCGGTGCCGGAGGTCGGCAGCGTGTGGTTCGGCCCGGCCCCGTAGTCGCCGATCGTCACCGGGGACGACGGTCCGATGAACGTGGTCCCCGCGTAGCGGATCCGCTCGGCGACCTTCCGGGCGTCCTCGGTCTGCACCTCGAGGTGTTCGGCGGCGAACGCCTCCGCGACCTGCACGGCGTGATCGATGTCGTCCACGAGCGCGACGGTCCCCTGACCGGCCAACGCTGCCTCGATGCGCTCGCGGTGGCGGGTGGCCGGCAACTCCTCCTCGAGCGCGCGCTGGACACGTTCGACCAGATCGGCGTCCGCTGTGATGAGCAGGGCCACGACCAACTCGTCGTGCTCGCACTGGCCGATCAGATCCGAGGCGACGATCCGCGCGTCAGCGGTGCCATCGGCCACGATCGCGACCTCGGTCGGGCCGGCGTAGCCGTCGCTACCGATACGGCCCTCGGCGACCAGCTGCTGTTTGGCCAACGAGACGTAGAGGTTGCCGGGCCCGACGACCTTGTCGACCCGTGGAACGCTCTGAGTGCCGTAGGCCATGGCCGCGACCGCCTGCGCTCCGCCCACCCGCACGACGCGGTCGACACCGACCATCCTCGCCGCGGCGAGGATGCCGGCGTCGGGCCACCCGTCACGCTGGCCGTCGCGATCCGAGCCCGTGGGGGGCGTGCACAGCACCAGCTCCTCGACCCCGGCGATGCGGGCCGGGACCGCACCCATGAGCACCGACGATGGCAACGGTGCCTTGCCTCCCGGTGCGTACAGCCCGACCCGTTGGATCGGGTTGAACCACACGCCCATGCGGGCACCGTCGCGCTCGTCCTCCCATGCCTGGGGCATCGCCCGCTCGTGGAACCAGTGGAGATCATCGATCGCCCGGCGGAACGCGGCCGTCAAGCGATCGTCGATCCGATCCACCGCCGCATCCAGGACCTCGTCCGGGACGACGAGCGGGTCGTCCGGACCGAGCTCGAGCGCATCGAACCGTGCCGTGAGCTCGCGCAGGGCCCCGTCCCCGTCTTCGCGCACCGCCGCCAAGCTCGCGTCGACCCCGGTGCGCGCCGAGGCGAGGTCCACACCGGGCCGGGGCAGGCGATCACGCGGGTCGGATCGGTCACCGCGCAGATCGAGCAACGACAGGCGGGGCATCACGGACCTCACGGGGGATCGCAGGGGTGTCGTGCAAGGGGCGACACGCGAACGATCGCGCTCCGGGCCACCACCGATACCCGACGATCGCGACCGCGGCAGCGCGTCAGCGTCACGGTCGACGAGGGTAGCGGCGGTCCCGGCGAGTGACGCTGGGTCCGACGCGGCCTGCCCCCGGCCTCACCCGGCGCGCCGCCACGCCGGCTCGTCGCGGTCCTCCCCGAACGTGCGGTCACCGGTGTCCTCGTCGAGGGCATCGGGCCCGAACGCCGACTTGAGATCGCCGAACAACCCCGGGCGACGCTCGACCCGGAAGCCCTCCCCGAGCTGGTAGGTCCGACGGCCGCCGTCCGGGGTGGCGACCCGCAACTGCACCGGGACCACGCCTGGGTGGTCCCGCAACAGCTCCTTGAGCCGACGGACCGCGTCCGAGGTGCACTGGGCGGCATCGAAGTCGACCACGACCGGGGACCCCAGCGCCTCGGAGAGGTCCGGGGCCGCGACCTTGTTGGCGGTGAGCTTGATCGCCTCGTCGCGGATCTCCAAGCGACCGGTGATGACCAACACGGCGTCCTCGACCAGGACCTCGTGTGCCGCTCGGTAGGTGTTCGGCCAGAACACCACCTCCACCTGCCCGGTGAGGTCCTCCAGCGTGGCGACGAGGTAGGTGTCGCCCTTGCGCGTGAACTTCTTGGTCAGCGCCGTCAGGACACCACCGACCGAGACCGAGACACCGTCGGACTTCTCGCGCAGCGCCGCGCAGTCCGCGTCGGTGTGCTGGCTGAGCACCGGCTCCGCCCCGAACAGCGGATGGTCGGAGACGTAGAGCCCGAGCATCTCGCGTTCGAACTTCAACCGCGCCGCCTTGTCGTACTCGTCGTCAGGGATCGGCGCGTCGTCGTCCATCGCAACCTCGTCGTCCGCGCCGGGAGCGAGCCCGTCGAACAGCGAGAACTGCCCCGCAGCTTCCGCACGTTTGCGTGTCAACGCTTCGTCGACGATCGGCTCGAAGGTCTCCAGCAGTCCCTTTCGTGGGTGCCCCATCGGCGCGAAGGCCCCGGCGAGGATCAGGTTCTCCAGCGTGCGCTTGTTCAGCACCGATCCATCGACCTTGGCGCAGAAGTCCCGGAAGTCCTCGAACCGGCCGTGTTCGTCCCGCGCCGTCAGGATCTGCTCCACCAGCTTGTCGCCGACGCCACGGACCGCGGAGAGGCCGAAGAGCACCTCATCGCCACGGGGGGTGAAGTCCACCCGGGACTCGTTGACATCCGGCGGGAGCACCGGGATACCCATCCGCCGGCACTCGTTGAGGTAGAGCGGCTTGTTGTCCTTGTGGTTCTTCACGCTGGTCAACAGCGCCGCCATGTACTCGACCGGGTAGTGCGCCTTCAACCAGGCGGTCTGGTAGGCGACCACCCCGTAGGCGACGGTGTGCGACTTGTTGAAGCCGTACTCGGCGAACTTCTCGATCAGCCCCCATAGGTGCTCCATGAAGGCTTGGTCGTAGCCGTTGGCCACACCGCCGGCGATCAGCTGATCCTTCTGTGCCTCCATCAGGTCGCGCTTCTTCTTGCCGACCGCCTTGCGCAACGCATCAGCTTCGCTCATCGAGAAGCCCGACAGATCCGTCGCGATCTTCATGACCTGTTCCTGGTAGACGATGACCCCGTAGGTCTCGCCCAGGATCGGCTCCAGGTCCGCGTGGTCGAAGCTGACCGCCTGCAGGCCGTTCTTGCGGTCGGCGAAGGCGTTGTGCATGTCCATGCCCAACGGCCCGGGCCGGTACAACGCCAGCAGGGCCGAGATGTCCTCGAAACGGGTCGGCTTGAGCTTGCGCACCAACGCCTGCATCCCGGTGGAGTCCAGCTGGAACACCCCGAGGGTGTGGCCGGTCCCCAGCATCTCGTACACCTTGGGGTCGTCCATGTCACCCAGCAACTCGGCAGCGTCGAGGTCCACCTCGACGTCACGGTTGGCGGCGATGTGGCGTTCGGCGTCGGAGATCACCGTGAGGTTGCGTAGGCCGAGGAAGTCCATCTTCAGCAGGCCGATGTCCTCCGCGGCCCCCATCTCGTACTGGGTGACGACCTCGCCGTTGTCGGTCTTGAGCAACGGGACGGTCTCGTGCAGCGGCTTGGCGCCGATCACGACCGCCGCCGCGTGGATGCCGTGCTGGCGCTTCAGCCCCTCGAGCTTCTCCGCGGTCTCCAGGACCTCCTGGTAGGTGGGGTCCTGCCGTGCCTCGCGCAGCTCGGAGGACTTCTCGTAGGCCTCCGTGAGCGGCGGCTCCTTGCCCTGCACCGGCGGCGGCATCATCTTGGCCAGGTCGTCACCGACCTTGAAGGGCTCGTCCAGCACCCGGGCCGCGTCACGGATCGCTGACTTGGCCTTGATCGTGCCGAAGGTGACGATCTGCGCCACGTGGTCGTCGCCGTACCGGTCCGCGGCGTAGCGGATCATCTCTCCGCGACGGCGGTCATCGAAGTCGATGTCGATGTCGGGCATCTGCTGCCGTGCCGGGTTGAGGAAGCGCTCGAAGATCAGCCCGTGCTTGATCGGATCCACCCGGGTGATGTCGGTGCAGTAGGCGATGACCGACCCCCCGGCCGAGCCGCGGCCCGGGCCGACCCGGATCCCGACCGACCGGGCGTGGCGACACAGGTCGGCGACGATCAGGAAGTAGGCGGGGAAGCCCATCTGCTCGATCACCGACAGCTCGTACTCGGCCCGCTCGGCGATCGCGGTGGGAACCGGGTCGCCGTAGCGTTCCCGGGCCCCTTGCCACACCATGTGGCGGAGTTCCTCGGCTTCGGTCCGTCCCTCGGTGGTGGGGAACTGCGGCAACAGATCGAGGTCGAAGTCGATCGTCGCCTCACACATCTCGGCGATGTCGAGGGTCGCGTCCAGCGCGCTGGCGTAGGCGTGGAACTCCTCGCGCATCTCCCGCGAGGTCTTGATGTAGAACTGGTCGCCGTGGAACTTGAACCGATCCGGATCGGAGATCTTCGAACCGGTCTGGATGCACAGCAACGCGTCGTGGGCCTGCACGTCGGACGCGTTGGTGTAGTGCGAGTCGTTGGTGATGACCGTGCGCAGACCCAGCTGCCCGGCCAGCTTCTCCAGCACCGGCCAGGTGCGCTTCTGCTCGTCGATGCCGTGGTCCTGCAGCTCGACGAAGAAGCGCTCGGCGGTGTAGATGTCCTTGAAGTCCGACAGGACCTGCTTGGCCTCGGTCTCGTCACCCTTGAGCAGCGCCTGGTTGACCTCGGATCCCAGGCAGCCCGAGAGCACGACCATCCCCTCGCTGTGCTCGGCGAGGAGCTCCTTGTCGACCCGTG
>SKNP01000347.1 GCA_007120485.1 Nitriliruptoraceae bacterium | reverse complement strand
TGGGAGGACGGGAGCCGCGCGGCTCCGGTCAGGGAGAGCGACGTGACCGCAACGCACGCGGAGTCGGCGACGCCGCCGTCTCCGACCGACGACCCCGGGTCCTGGCGAGCGACGGGCTGGGAGACCGGTACCCCGAGCCTGCCCGAACTCCTGGTGCGCTGGGAGGCCCACGACCCGGACGCGGTGGCACTGCGGGTCAAGCGTCGGGGACGTTGGAAGCAGCTGACCTACGCCGAGTGGGCGGCGACGACCCGTCGCTTCGCTGCGGGGCTCGCCGCGCTGGGTGTGGGCCATGGAGACCGCGTCGCGATCCACTCGGAGAACCGCCCCGAGTGGGTCGGTGCCTGCGTCGGGGCGCAGTGGCTCGGGGCGATCCCGTTCGGCATCTACCCGACGAGCCCCGCTCCTGAGCTCCTCCACCAGCTCGAGGACGCGGGCGTCGGTGTCCTCGTCGCCGAGGATCAGGAGCAGCTCGACAAGGCCATGGAGGTGATCGACACCGCGACGACGCTCCACCATGTGGTCGTGCTCGAACGGCGAGGCAACACCGCCGTCCTGGACGAGGACGAACGGATCATCCACGTCGATGACGTCCTCGAGCTGGGTGATCGCCGGATGGAGCAGCAGCCCGAACGGTACGAGCATCCGGTCGTCGCGCATCCGGACGACCTCGCGGTGCTGATCTACACCTCGGGGACGACCGGGAAGCCGAAGGGAGCGATGCTCACCTGGCGCAACGTCGCTGCGGCCATCCGCCTGCAAGCGCACGTCCTCGAGGTGTCGCGCTCCGACGAGGTGCTGTCCTACCTGCCGCTCTGCCACGTGGCGGAGCAGGTGATGAGCCTGTACACGCCCCTGGGGTGCGGCGCCCGCGTGAACTTCGCGGAGTCGATCGACACGGTGCAGGCGGACCTTCGATCGGTCAGACCGACCCTGCTGTTCGCGGTGCCCCGCATCACCGAGAAGCTGGTCGCCTCGATCCAGGACCGCGTGACCGATGCGACCTGGCTCAAGCGCAGGACGTTCGCGTTCGTCGACCGTGTGGGCGCCCGGCTGCTCGACCGGCGCCTGGCGCGGTCCCCCACGACCTACCGCTGGTACGAGCAGCTCGTTCGGGCCGTGCTCTGGATCCTGATGAACCGATCCCTGCGCAAACACGTCGGCATGACCCGGGTCCGGGCGGCCATCTCCGGCGGTGCGCCGGCCTCACCGGAGGTCCTCCGCTTCCTGCTGCGCATGGGCGTCCCGGTGATCGAAGGTCTGGGGATGACCGAGGCGACCGGGACCATCAGCCTCGACGACCCGGCTGACCTCCAGGTCGGCTCCGTCGGCCGTCCGGTACCGGGGGTGGAGGTCCGCATCGCGGACGACGGCGAGATCCTCGTCCGTGGCGACACCGTCTTCGCCGGGTACTGGCAGCGCCCGGACGCCACGGCGGAGACCATCGACGATGACGGCTGGCTGCACACCGGTGACATCGGCCGGTACGAGCCGGACGGGCACCTGCGCCTGACCGATCGCAAGAAGGACATCATCATCACGGCGGGAGGCAAGAACCTCTCCCCGTCGGAGATCGAGAACGGGATCAAGGCCTCGCCGTACGTCAAGGAGGCCGTCGTCATCGGCGACCGGCGGCGCTACGTGACCGCGTTGCTGCAGATCGAGCGCGACACGGTCGCCAACTGGGCGCAACGGCAAGGCGTGGCGTTCACGACCTTCCGGGATCTCACGATGCGACCGGAGGTCGTCACGCTGCTGTGGCAGGAGGTCGAGCGGGCGAACCAGAACCTCGCACGGGTCGAGCAGGTCAAGGACTTCCGCGTACTTCCCCGTGAGTTGGATCAGGACGACGACGAGTTGACCGCCACCCAGAAGGTCCGTCGTGCGGTCGTGGCTGATCGCTACGCCGAGCTGATCGAGGAGATGTACCGGTGAGTGGGCATGTCAGCCTCATCACCAGCAGCCTGGCGGTGGGATCGATCTACACGTTGATCGCCCTCGGGTTCGTGGTGGTCTTCCGAGCCTCGTCGGCACTGAACTTCGCGCACGTCGGGATCATGCTGCTCGGCGGCTACGTCACGTTCCAGGTATCGCGGCTGTGGGAGCTCGGTCTCCTGCTCGGGGTGCTGGTGGCGGCGGCGGTGTCGGCGGCGGTGGCGGTCGTCATCTACCTGACCGTGGCACGTCCCCTGACGGGCCGACCGGTCATGGCCGTAGCGATCGCCACGATCGGCGTGGATATGGCGATGCGTACGGCGGTCGGGTCCTACCCGCCGTGGACGGGGGAGAGCGTCGAGGTCGGTGGTCCCTGGGGTGCGGACACCTCGCTGGTCCTGGGCGTCCCGGTCTACACCTCGCACCTGTGGATCATCGCCACCGGTGTGGTCGTGGTGGGTGCGCTCATCCTGGCCGTCGAGCGCTCACGCTGGGGACTGTGGTTCCGCGCGATCGCCGAGGACGAGGAGTCGGCAGCGGCGATGGGTGTCCCCGTCCGCCCGGTCCTCCTGGCCGCCTGGATGTTGGCCGGGCTCCTGGCTGCCCTCGCCGGAGCGTTCGTGGGCACCTTCCCTCGGCTCCTCCAGCCGGCGAGCGCGGAGTTCGCGTTCCGGGCGATCCCCGCGGTGGTCATCGGCGGGCTGAACTCGATCACCGGTGCGGTGGTCGGCGGCGTCCTGGTCGGGTTCGTCGAGGTCTACACGGCGGCCTTGGCCCCTTCCGCGCTCGGTGTGAACGTGCACCACGTGGCGCCGTACGTGTTGATGCTGGCCGTCCTCCTCTGGCGCGCTGAAGGTCTCTTCGGCACGCCAGACGTCCGGAGGCTGTGATGGCTGCCCCAACCGGGTTCCCGTTCCCACCGGCCACGAGCCGTCGTCGGCCGCGGTTGGCACGGTCCGACTTCCACACCTCGTGGCGCTCGGAGCTGCGGCTGTGGAACTCCACCACCAAGCGTGGAGCCGTGTTGGCGCTGGTCCTCCTCGCGCTGGTGGCACCGATGCTCCTCGACGCCGCGTGGCTTCGGGTGTTGGTCATCGCCATGATCGCGTCGGTCGCCGCCATGAGCCTGAACCTGCTCACCGGCGTCGCCGGTCAGCTGTCCCTCGGGCACGCGGCGTTCGTCGGCATCGGTGCGTACGTCGCCTCCTACGTCACCGACACCCTCGGCTGGTCGTTCTGGTGGTCCATCCCCGCAGCGATGATCCTCGCCGGCGCTGCCGGCCTCGTACTGGCGCCGATCGCGCTGCGTGTACGCGGGCTGTACCTCGCCGTCGTCACCCTCGGGCTGGTGTTCCTGGCCAGCCACATCTTCCGCAACTGGGAGAGCGTCACCGGCGGGGTGGGTGGCGCCCGCATCGAGTCGCCGACCCTCGTCGGGATCGACCTGGTGCGAGGTGGCACGCTCGGACCGCTCACGCTGGGCCAGAACCAGGGGTACTACCTGGTGATGCTCCTGATCGCAGGTGGCACCTACCTCCTGCTGCGCAACCTCGCCCGTGGCCGCTCCGGCCGGGACATGGCGGCGGTGCGCGACGACGATCTGGCCGCGAGCGTGGTCGGTGTGGACGTCTTCAGAACGAAGCTGCTGGCGTTCGTGATCAGTTCGGCGTTCGCAGGGCTGTCGGGCGCCATGCTCGGCGGCTTCCTGCGGTTCATCAACTACGACCAGTGGGACCTGACGCTGTCGGTCGAGTACCTGGTCATGGTCGCCCTCGGAGGCTCGGGGATCATCGGCGCGGCGTTCGCCGGTGCGCTCTTCGTCACCGCCGTCCCCGAACTGCTCGACCGTGCGGCACCGATGTTGCCATGGTTGAGCGAGGCCGGTGGGGGGCTGACGCCCGAGCGGGCCAGCGCGATCCTGTTCGGGCTGTTGCTGGCGGCGGTGGTCGTCGCTGAGCCGCTCGGGCTGTACGGCGTGTGGCTGCGGATCAAGCGCTACCTGACGACCTGGCCGTTCACCTACTGAACGGCGCAACACCACCCGTCGGCGCCCTGCCGACGGTCGGACCGATGGGGAGGGAGCCCGATGATGAGGAACGCGCTCGGTAGGCGCCGCCGGAAGGCGCCGATGATCGCGGCCGCGGCCGCGGTGTCGCTGGTCGTGGCCGCATGCGGCGATGGTGATGGTGAGGGAGCCGATGCCGCCGCTGCAGGCGACGAGGAAGGCGACGTCACCGAGGTCGAGGAGGTGGCGAGCGACCTCCCCGAGGAGTGCGAGGTGACGCAAGGCGTCACGGACGACACGATCTCCTTGACCATGCTCAACGACCTCAGCGGTCCGACGGCTGCGCTCGGCGCGCCCGACATCGGAGAGGCGTTCCGGGCCCACTTCGACGCGATCAACGCCGAGGGTGGTATCGATGGTCGCGAGGTCGAGGTCGAGATCCTCGACCACGGCTACAGCCCGGTCGATGCGGCCCAGCGGTACGAGGAGGTCCGGACCGAGACCGCGATGGTGGCCAGCGTCTTCGGTAGTCCGCCGCTGGAGGCGATCGCGCAGGACCTGGTCGCTGACTGCCTGCTCTCGTTCCAGAGCGGCTCGAGCGGGCAGCTCGCGCAGGAGTATGAGACGATCTTCGCACCGACCACCCCGTACGGCCACGAGATCCTCAACATCATCGGCTGGGTGATCGAAGAGCTCGAGGAGGAGGACGCCACCTTCGCTTTCGCCTACCAGTCGGATGCCTTGGGTGAGGAGGTCCGACAGGCGGCCGAGTTCGGTGCGGAGTACTACGAGTTCGAGTTCGCGGAGACGACGACCCACGGTCCCGGTGACCAGGATCTCAGCGGTCAGCTGCAGAACCTCCTGGCGGCGGATCCCGACTACATCGTGTACGGCGGCCTGCCCGAACAGCTCGCCTTCCTCTCGGCCGGCGCGATCGCTGCCGAGAGCGACGTCGAGTTCATCAGTGCGACGCCCGGGTTCGTTCCCGCGGTGCTCGGATCTCCGGCAGCTGACGCGGTGCAGCAGAACGTCTACATCTCCAGCCCGCTCAGCGAGTGGGAGGGCGATGAGGATGCTCGCGCCACCATGCGTGAGGAGATCGAGACCCACGCACCCGACACCGCGCCGGGCCAAGGGCCCGTCATCGGGTACTCCAACGCGCGCGTCGTCGCCGAGGTGCTGCGGATCGCGAGCGAGGCCGGCGACCTCTCGCTCGCCGGACTGCGGGCCGCTGCCATCGAACTCGACGGTTTCGACGCCGACGGGCTGCTGCCGGAGATGAGCTACGGACAGTTCGAGGACGCCCCCCGCGTGCCGAGCCACGCCAGCCGGATCTGGCAACCCGAGGAGGGCCCGGCGCAGGGCATGGTGCCGTTGACCGACCAGTTCGTCTCGTCAGCGAGCTCGGCGTACACCGAACCCGGCCAGTGACCTGACCGGCGGGGCGGTCCGTCGAGCGAGCGGCCGCCCCGTCATCCCCCATGGCTTCGCTTGCCTACTGACTTCGCTGAACGTAGCGTAATCCCGAACCTTGAGGAGGTCCGGATGTCCACCACGCAGGGACCCGACGCACCCGTGCTCGTCGGGCGGTCGCTCGACGATGCCGACCAACAGAACCCCTACCTCTACGGGGTCTATGCCCCGGTGCACGACGAGATCGACGCCGACGGGCTGGAGGTCGTGGGGGAGATCCCCAAGGATCTCAACGGCGTGTTCCTCCGGAACGGTCCGAACCCGCGGTACGAAGCCAACGGCCGCTACCACTGGTTCGACGGTGACGGGATGGTGCACGGCATCCACCTGGAGAACGGCACCGCCCGCTACCGCAACCGATGGGTCCGTACCGCGGCGTTCGAAGCCGAGTCCGAGGCCGGTCGGTCGCTGTGGACCGGCGTGATGGAGGATCCGAGGGAGAACCCCTTCGGCAACCATCACGGCCTGAACCTCAAGGACACGGCCAACACCGACGTCATCTTCCACCGCGGCAAGGTGCTGGCGACCTGGTACCTGTGCGGCACGCCGTACGCGCTGGATCCGCTCAGCCTGGAGACGCTGGGTGCCGAGGACTTCCTGGGCACGCTGACCGGTGATGTCATGACCCACCCGAAGGTCGATGAGCGCACCGGGGAGCTGTTCTGGTTCGACTACGGGCCCACCCCGCCGTACATGCGGTACGGGGTCGTCGGACCCGAAGGTGCGGTCGACCACGTGACCGACATCGACCTGCCGGGTCCCCGCCTGCCCCACGACCTGGCGATCACGGACAACTACGCCGTCCTGATGGACCTGCCGCTCTTCCAGGACATGGACGCGGCGCGTGCCGGTCGCCACAAGCTGGTCTTCGACCGGGAGATCCCGTCACGGTTCGGGGTGATCCCACGCAAGGGTGACGGCACCACGATCCGCTGGTTCGATGCCAGCCCGTGCTACATCTACCACGTCGTCAACGCGTTCGAGGACGGCAACGAGGTCGTGCTCGACGTCTGCCGGGTGAAGAACCCGAAGCCGGTCAGCGACCGTAAGTCCAAGCTCGCTCAGATGCTCGAGTACCTGCGCCTCGACGCCCAGCTGTGGCGCTACCGGTTCGACCTTCGGACCGGCCGCACGACCGAAGGGCCGGTCGACGACGCGAACACCGAGTTCCCGAGCATCGATGCACGACTCACCGGCCAACCCAACCGTTACGCCTACAACGTCAGCATCTCCCCGGAGGAGACGCTGATGTTCGATGGCATCATCCGCTACGACCGTGTCACCGGCGAGAAGCAGGAGCACCGGTTCGGTCCCGGGCGCTGGGGCAGCGAGTCGCC
>SKNP01000264.1 GCA_007120485.1 Nitriliruptoraceae bacterium | reverse complement strand
GGATCGTCTTGGCGACGTCGGAGGCGTAGAACGACGACCGGGAGGACTCCGGCGAGGTGGTGAAGCCCACCTGGTTGTTGATGATGACGTGGATCGTGCCGCCGGCCCGGTAGCCGGGCAGTTGCGAGAGGTTCAGCGTCTCCGCGACCACGCCCTGCCCGGCGAACGCGGCGTCGCCATGCATCAGCACCGGCAGGACGGGGTAGACGTCCTCGTGGCCTCGGTCGTAGGTGTCCTGCATCGCCCGTGTCAGGCCCTGGACCACCGGGTTGACCGCCTCGAGGTGGGACGGGTTCGGGGGCAGGTGGACCGCCACCTCGTTGCCCGAGCGCGCCTCGTAGCTGCCGGAGGTGCCGAGGTGGTACTTGACGTCGCCGGAGCCCTGCACCGTGTCCGGGTCGATGTGCCCCTCGAACTCGCCGAAGATCTGCGCGTGGGACTTGCCGAGGACGTTCGAGAGCACGTTGAGGCGCCCACGGTGCGCCATGCCCATCACGACGTCGTCGACCTCGCCGTCGGCGGCGTGCTCGCACAGGGCGTCGAGGAGCGGGATGAGCGTCTCCGCCCCTTCGATCCCGAACCGCTTCTGCCCGACGTACTTGGTGTGGAGGAACGACTCGAAGGCGTCGGCGGCGTTGAGCCGTTCGAGGATCCAGGTCTGATCGTCCTCGGAGGTGGCCCAGCTGACCCCCTCGACCTGCTGTCGGATCCAGGTCTTCTGCTCCGGGTCGAGCACGTGGCCGTACTCGATCCCGATCGTGCGGCAGTAGGCGTCGCGGAGCACGCCGAGGATGTCACCGAGCGGCATCTCGCCGGTCTGACCGCCGACGTCGGTGATGAAGTCGCGGTCGTTGTCCCAGATGGACAGCCCGTAGTAGGTCGGGTCCAGCTCGGGATGCATCGACGGCTCGAGCTGCCGGAGCGGGTCGAGGTCGGCGATCAGGTGCCCGCGGACGCGGTACATGTTGACCAGCTGGTCGACCTTCATCTGCTTGGACAGCAGATCCAGTTCGCTGTCGATGTCGGCCGAATCGGTCCGCCAGCGGGCCGGCTCGTACGGCAGCCCGAGCGAGGAGAACACCTCGTCGTAGAAGCCGTCCGCGCCGAGCAGGAGTTCGTCGACCCGCTCGAGGTAGCGGCCCGACTCCGCGCCCTGGATGACCCGGTGGTCGTAGGTCGAGGTCAGCGTGATCGCCTTGCCGATACCCAGCTTGGCGAGCGTGCGCCGATCGGTCGCCTGGTAGGCGGCCGGGTAGTCGATCGTGCCGACCCCCAGGATCGCGGCCTGCCCCGCCATCAGCCGGGGGATCGAGTGCACCGTGCCGATCATGCCCGGGTTGGTGATGGTGATCACCCCGCCCGAGAACATCGCCGGATCGAGCTTCTTGGTCCGGATCTTGCGGATGATCTCCTCGTAGGCGCGGAGGAACGCCGCGAAGTCCATCGGGAGGACGTCCTGGATCACGGGCACCATCAGCGACCGCGAGCCGTCGTCGTTCTCCATGTCGACGGCGAGCCCGAGCCCCACCTGCTCGCGGCGTAGGACCGCCGGTTTGCCGTCCTCGGTCTCCGCCAGCGTGTTGCGCATGGCCGGGACCTCGTCCAGCGCACGGACCATGGCGTAGGCGATCAGGTGGGTGAACGAGACCTTGCCGCCCCGGGTCCGGCGCAGGTAGTTGTTGATGATCTTGCGGTTGACCTCGAGCAGCTTCGCCGGCACGTCCCGCACCGACGTCGCCGTCGGAACCCCCAGCGAGGTCTCCATGTTCTCCACGATGCGCGCGCCGATGCCGCGCAGCGGCGCGATCTCCTCGCCCTCGGGAACGGTCGCGACCGCCGTACGGCCGGTCGGCGAGGCCACCGACCCGTCGCCGGCCTGACCGTTGCCGGATCGAGCCTGCCCGTCCCCGGCGGATCCCTCACCCGAACCGGTGGCCGGATCCTCCGGGCGGTAGTCGGCGAAGAAGTCCTGCCAACCCTTGGACAGGGCGTCGGGGTCCTCGCGGTACTGCTCGTACATCTCCTCGACCAGCCAAGCGTTGAGCTCCGACTGGGAGGTGGTCGAGCCGGTCTGGGAACGGTCAGCCATCGTGGAGAGGCTCTCGTCGTGCGGGGGCACCGCGCGGGGTGTGTGACAACGCCGCCGAGGGTACGCGTCGGCCGCGACCTTCGGCAGGTGGGAACCAGCGGCATCGAGCGGTCGTCCCACCAGGTGCCACCGACCCGGAGATGCCGATGAGGACCCGTCCGATACGCACCCGCTCGTCCGCGACCGTACGGGCACTCGCCCTGCTCGTGGTCGTGCTGGCTGCCTGTACGGCCACCGACGACGTCGGGGACACGGTCAGCGACACCGACGCGGCGACCTCCGACCGTGAGCTCGAGCAGGTGGAGGACATCGAGGCCGCCGACGAACCCGCCGAGGCCGATGCTGACGCAGCGCTCGAGACCGACGATGGCGCGGCCCCCGACGCTGAAGATGCGAACGGCTCGACCGCACCGGTCGCGGTCAGCGACGGTCAGGGCCAGGACGGACGCCACGTGGTGCGGTCCGCGCAGTTGGTCCTCGAGGTGGAGGACTCCGCGGCCGCCGCCGATGAGGTCGTGCAGGTGACCGAGTCGGCCGGCGGCTTCGTCGCCGAATCGGACCTCCGGCGCGACGACGAAGGGGTGGTCTCCGGCCGGCTCGGGCTGCGCATCCCCGCCGACGAACTCGACGAGGCCGTCGATGCCTTGGACGCGATCGGCGACGCCGTCCCGGTCCGACGCATCGACGAGACCGACGTGACCACGGAGATGACCGACCTGGACTCGGAGCTGACCAACCTGCGTGCCTACGAGGAGCAGCTGCGTGACCTCCTGGGCGAGGTCCGCGAGGACGGTGGCGACGCTCAGGAGCTGCTGTCGGTCTTCGACCGGCTCAACGCCATCCGAGCCGACATCGAACGCGTCGAAGGTCGGCTGACCAGCCTGGAGGACCGGGTCACCTGGTCACGGGTGGACGTCGAGCTCCAGCCGACCGAGACCGCCGGCCCGATCGCCGATCCGGGCTGGTCGGCCCAGGAGACGGCCAGCTCCGCCGTGCGAGCGACCAGCCGCGCCCTGACGGCCGTCGCCGACGTCGCGATCCGCGCGACGCTGACGTGGCTGCCGATCACCCTGGTGGTCGTCGGTCCGTTCCTGCTGCTGCTCCTGGTCGGGCAACGGCTCCGGCGTCGCCGGGACCTCAGCCGCGGCCCGGGGACGACGCCTCCCCCGCCGGCTACCGTCGCGGGGGGCGAAGGGAGCTGAGGGTGCGTGCTCGGGACGTCATCGCGGTGACGGCGGGACTGGCCGTGGTCGGTGCGGTGGCGTTCGCCGGCTGGCAGGCCCTCGACGGTGTGCTCGGGGACGTGTCCGAGACCGATCCCGAGCGCGACCCCGCGACGGTGGCCGACGCCTACCTCGACGCCTGGGAAGCCGACGACCGTGATGCGATGGTCGGGCTCCTGCGCGACGAGGTCGAGGGGTTCGACGCCGCCCACGATCAGCTGCTGGAAGCGCTCGAACCCGCTGAGGTGACGATCGAACGCGGCGGGATCGAGGAACCGGTGGACGGCCGGGCGCGCACGACCGTCGCGGTCCGGCTGCAGCTGCAGCCGCCGCTGGACGAGGTCAGTTGGGAGACCCGACTGGAGCTGCTGCGCCAACGTGGCCAGTGGCAGGTCGCCTGGAGCCACTCGACCATCCATCCGGAGCTGCGACCGACGTGGGGGTTCGGCACGACGACGGTCGCGATCGACCGCGAGCCGATCCTGGCGGCTGACGGCACGCCCCTGGCAGGTGGTGAAGCCGCGACCCTCGGCTTCGTCGCCGGCCAGGTGCAGGATGCGGACGACGTTATCGACGCGTTCGCCGACGTCCTCCCGGGCAGCGAGGGGGCGGCCGCCCGCGAACTGGGACGGGACGAACTGGTCGACGACTGGTTCTACCCGGTGGCGACGGTCGAGGCGACCCGTGCGGAGCGAGCCTGGGAGGAGCTGCGCGACACCCCGGGCATCGTCCCGCCGCGCTCGACCGGCGACGACCGGGTCCTGCTCGACGTCGGCTTCGCCGAACACCTCGTCGGCGTGGTCGCGCCGCCGACGGCCGAACAGCTCGAGGAACGCTCCGAGCTCGAGGAGGGCGAACCGATCGGGCAGTTCGGGTTGGAGGCCGCGTTCGAGGACCAGCTGCTCGGCAGCGACCGGGAACAGGTCGGCCTCCGCGAACTGGGGTCGCAGGGCGAGCTCGACCACGTCATCGCCGAGGGTCAGCAGGAGACCTCTGCACCGGTCCGTACGACGATCGATGTGACCGTGCAGCGCGCCATCGAGGAGGCCCTCGACGGCGTGGAGGAAGCCGCCGCGATCGTCGCGATCGATGCCGGTGACGGCCGGATCGTCGGCAGCGCCAGCCGTCCGCTCGGCGGCTTCGACCGGGCACTGGCCGGCAACTACCCACCGGGCTCGACGTTCAAGGTCATCACCGCGGAGGCTGCCCTCGCCGATGGGCTCGACCTCGACGATGAGGTGGCCTGCCCCGGGGAGGCATCGGTCGGCGGCCTCGGGGTGAGCAACGCCGGCGGGCTCGAGCTCGGCTCCACCACGTTCCGCGAGTCCTTCGCGTGGTCGTGCAACACCACGTTCGGGCCGCTCGGTGTCCGCCTGGGTGCGGACGCGATGACCGACGCGGCCGAGCGGTTCGGGTTCGGCGTCGAGCCGGACCTGCCCCTCTCCGCGGCTGGCGGCACGTTCCCCGAGCCGGCGGACGACGCCGAGTTGGGCGCGGCCGCGTTCGGTCAGGCCCGGGTCGAGGCGTCCCCGCTCCACATGGCCAGCGTCGCGGCGGCGGTCGAGGCCGGCGCCTGGTACCCGCCGTACCTGCTCGCCGACGAGGGGGCTGGGTCACGGGAGCGGCTGGCGACCGGTACGCCCGATCGGCTCCGCGACCTGCTGTCCGCCGCGGTCGACGACGGCACCGGCACCGCGGCTGACGTCGACGGCGAGGTCGCCGGCAAGACCGGGACCGCGCAGACCTCCGACGGGCCGGACCACGCCTGGTTCATCGGTACGGTCGACGGGATCGGGTTCGCGGTCCTGGTCGAAGGTGGCGGCTCCGGCGGCGAGGTCGCCGCCCCGATCGCCGGCCGGTTCGCTACCTCGCTGCTGGAACTGCGCGCGAGCGACGGTGCTGACGATGCGTCCGACGACCCGGACGACGGCGGAACCCACGACGACCCAGACGACCCGGACGACCCGGACGACCCCGACGGTGATCCGGGCGACGACGCCACCGATGACGACGCCGACCCCGACGACGACGACGACAGCTGACCGACGAGCCTCGCCAGGAGTTGCCCGATGCCGACCCTGACCCTGACCGGCGACGACGATGCCGACCACCTGCTGTCGGAGAACGGCTTCGCCCTGCTCCTCGGGATGCTGCTCGACCAGCAGATCTCGATGGAACTCGCGTTCATCGGTCCCTCACGCCTGGCACAACGCCTGGACGGGCCGTTGGAGCCGGCGACCATCGCCGGGATGGACGTCGACGACCTCACCGAACGCTTCCGCCAGAAGCCGGCGCTCCACCGCTACCCCGGGTCGATGGCCAAGCGCGTGCACGCGTTGGCGCAGGATCTGGTCGAGCGCTACGACGGGGATGCGACCGCCGTCTGGGACGGCGCCGCGGATGGCCGGGACCTCGCCCGACGGATCGGTGCGTTGCCCGGGTTCGGTGAACAGAAGACCCGGATCATGGTGGCGCTGCTCGGCAAGCAGTGCGGGGTGACCCCCGACGGGTGGCGGGAAGCCGCCGGCGAGTACGGCCAGGACGGCTACCGCTCGATCGCGGACGTCCACGACGAGGAGTCGCTGGCTCAGGTCCGCGAGTGGAAGCAGGCGCGCAAGGCGGCGGCCAAGAGCGCCTGAGCTGGTACCCCGGGGCGCCCGGTCGGCCGGGAGCCTCAGACCGGCTCGATCGCGATGAACTGGAACAGCAGCAGGGTGACGAAGCCCATCCCCAGGATGCCGGTCGGCGCCCAGCCCCAGCCGCGCGACCACGGCCACACCGGCAGCACGAAGATGATCAGCAGACCGATCAGGACGATCGGGACCAGGCGGAGGGTCACGTCCCCGCCTCCCGGACGGCATCGGCGGCCTTGCGCGCCGCGATGAGCACCGGGTCCCACACCGGCGAGAACGGCGGCGCGTACGACAGGTCCACGTAGGCGAGCTCCTCGACCGGCGTCTCGCTCCACAGCGCCATCGCGAACACGTCGATGCGTTTGGCCCCGCCCTCCTCGCTGACGATCTGGGCGCCCAGCAGCCGGCCCGTGCGACGTTCGGCGATGACCTTGATGGTGGCCCAGCGTGCGCCCGGGTAGTAGCCGGCGCGCGTGGTCGACCGGACCGTGGCACAGATCGGCTCGAACCCGGCCTGCCGGGCTTCGTGCTCACCGAGACCGGTGCGGGAGATCTCCAGCCCGCACACCTTGGTCACCGCGGTACCCAGCACCCCCGGGAACGTGGCGTAGCCGCCGCCGAGGTTGGTCCCGGCGATGCGACCCTGCTTGTTGGCGATCGTGCCGAGGGCGATCGCGGTCGGTTCCCGGGTGACGCGGTGGAACACCTGCGTGCAGTCACCGGCGGCCCAGACCCCATCGACCGAGGTCCGCTGCCGCCGGTCGACGACCACCCCACCGCGCGCACCCGTCGGCACGCCGGCGGCGACGGCCAGTTCGC
>SKNP01000374.1 GCA_007120485.1 Nitriliruptoraceae bacterium | reverse complement strand
GAGCTCGGCCGGAGCGAGGCCGCGGTCCATCAGCTGCGTCGCCGTGCGCTGGACGCGGCGCGCCGCGAGGTGGCGATCGTCCGCGGCGATCTCACGATCGAGGCGGCCCCGGCGCGGGGGCCCTGACCGTCGCAACCGTTTCAACCGACCCAGCCACCCGACCACCGTCCGGCCGCCCGACCCCCCGACCGACCGCCCGACCACCGACCGATCACCCGGGAAGGAGGACCGCACCGATGATCGACGCCGAGCTCGAGCTCATCGATCAGCTCGTCGCGCAGTTGCGCGACGGGTCACCGATCGATGCGGTCGCCGGCGATCTCCCGCCTGAGCTGCTGGAGACGGTCGTCACCTTGGTCGGTGAGTTGACCGAAGCGGGGGTCATGGCTGGCGCTGCGGTGCCGGTCGGCTTCGACGCGGTGTGGGAGAGCGTGTCCGCCCTCGGCGGCGTCGGGAGCTCCGGCGGTGACGGCGGGGCAGGAGGCGACGGCGGCGTCGAGCCCGGTGGGGACGGCGGTGGTGGGACGGATGGCGGCGGCGCTGGCGCTCCCGAGCCGACGCTGGCGGGCGCGGAGGGCCTCAGCGGCGGTGCCGGTGGGTCCTCGTCGGGTGGTGGCGCCGCGTCGGGTGGTGGCTCCGCGTCGGTGGGTGGCGGGGGCGGATCGGCATCCGTGGGGGCGACGGGTGGTGCCGGTGCGGCCAGCACGGGTGGGCTCGCTGGCGGAGCGGGCGTGCTCGGGGGTGCGGGGTCGGTCCTGGGTGGAGCCGGCGGTGTGATCGGTGCCCTGACCGCGACGATCGTGGGTGGTGCGGCGGTCCTGGCGGTCGCCACCTCGGTCCCGGCGCCCAACGCCCTGATCCGACCGACGCCGCAACCGCCGGGTGTCGTCGGCGAGGACGCAGTGGAAGCTGCCCCGAGCGGTCCAGGTTCGGGTGTCGACACCGGGCCGTCGCTGCCCGGTGCCGGCCTCGACGCCGCCCTGGACGATCCCGACCGGCTCGAAGCTGCCGGGGACCCCGCTGGCGGTGGGCCAGGAACGGACGGTCCGGTCGACATCGTGCCGACGCCGGACCCCTCGGCTCCCGATGGCACGCCCGGCGGGGGTGAGGGTGTCGGCCCCGTGCCGGCACCGGGAGGTGGCGACACGGGTCCGCCTGCGGGTCCGGGTGAGGGCCCGGACGATGCGCCTGCTCCAGGGGCACCGGCACCGACGGCGCCGGAGGCGCCGGAGGAAGCGCCCCAACCGGAGGCGCCGAGCCCGCCCGAAGGCGGCGACGACGACCCGGTCGATGGACCCGAGGAGCCCGCGCCTGGGGACACGCCTCCCGGCGAGAGCCCGCCGGGCGATGAGCAGCCCGAGCCACCGTCCGATGACGCTGGACCCGATGACCCGGCGGAGGACGACGGGTCGGACGGAGCCCCACCCCGCGACGATGAGCCCGAGCAGCCCGGTGACGGGGACGATCCAGGTGGAGGGGGCCCGCCGGGGCTGCCAGACCCTCCGGGCGAGCCGAGCCCCCCTGCGGATCCGAGCCCACCCGGCGATCCCAGCCCCCCGGGTCCGCCGGCCCCCCCAGGGCCGCCGGATGACGATGCGCCGGATGGTCCGTCGGACCCGGACGAGCCATCGGATCCGGATGGCCCGTCGGAACCGGACGGCCCGGGCGACGCCGACGAGCCGGACGAGCCGTCGGATCCGGATGACCCGTCCGACCCGTCGGACCCGTCGGATCCGGATGACCCGTCGGACCCGTCGAACCCGTCGGATCCTGCCGACCCCGCGGACCCGGATGATCCGTCGGATCCGGATGACCCGTCCGACCCGGACGACCCTTCGGACCCTGACGACCCTGCTGACCCGGATGATCCGTCGGATCCGGATGACCCGTCCGACCCGGACGACCCCGCTGACCCGGACGACCCGTCGGACCCGTCGGATCCTGACGACCCCACTGACCCGTCGGACCCGTCCGACCCGGATGACCCGGACGACCCGTCGGACGCCGACGACCCGTCCGATCCCGACGACGGGTCGAGCACGCCGCGGTTCCGCGACCCCAACCACCTCGTGGCATACGACGAGGAGACCGGTGGGTTCACGACCGGACCGTCCGGTGTCTCCCACCTCGACCACGAGCCCGTGACGGGGGGCACCCTCCACGTGGCCGTCGACGACATCGATGCCACGCCGGGTGCGGGCGGCTGGGAGTTCGTCGTCCTCGCCACCGGCGACGGGGGATCCTTCGAGGGCTACTCGGTCGGCCTGGAGCACGGGACCAGCGGCGACGACACGTTCGTCGTCCGGCGATGGAGGAGCGGTGGGCAGACCGAGACGGTCGCGGTCGCGACCGCGCCGGACGGTGTCGGCCGCGACGGTCCCTTCGAGGCGACCGTCACCGTGGACGACGCGGGGGTGCGGCTCACGGTCGGCGACGTCGAGGTGGTCCGCTACGACGGATCCGTGCAGGGGACCGGCACGTTCGGGTTCCGGACGTGGGGCTCGGTCCGGGTCACGGCCGGGTCCTCGAGCTGGCTGGACCTACCGGCGCCGTGACCCGGACATGCCGTGGCCCCGCGGCTACCTGTGCAACGACGGCGGCCGCAGGAACCTGATGGTGCGGGCCGATCGGCGTCCGGTGGTCGCACTCCATGCGCGGTGGGTTGCCGGGGCTGGGGACGCCGCGCCGTGCACCGGTGACGCACCACGTCGCTGCCCGGAACGGCGGTCCGTACGGGCGAAGGGCTCCCCGATGAGGGCCGACCGCCTCCGAGCGGGGTGGGCGCCACGGTGGTTGACTCAGGCTCGTCCGGTGTCACCGGGCCTCGCAGCGGGTTCGACCCCGCCGGGACCGACCTGCCCGACCGCGTCCGCCCTCGACCTTGCCCGGCCAGGCCCCGACCGGCCTGCCTTGCCGACCTGGCCCCACCCCACCAACGAGGTCCCTCGTGGCCGAACGCCTCTACATCGCGTCGCTCGAACCCCGCGCCGGTCGCTCCGTCGTCACCCTGGGGCTGATGGAGCTGCTGACGCGCCGGCTCGGCTCGGTGGGGTACTGGCGTCCGATCGTGCCGTCGAGCACCACCCGAGATCACCGCATCGAGCTGATCCGACGCCGGTACGGCCTGGAGGACGACCCCGAAGAGCTCTACGCCTACGGCTCGGATCAGGTGGCGTCCGCGCTCGCGGAAGGCCGATCCGACGAGGTGCTGAAAGGCATCCTCGAGCGGGCACACGTGATCGAGCAGCGCTACCCGTTCGTGCTCTACGACGGCACGGACTACACGGGCACGTCCGCCGCGCTCGAATTCGAGGTCAACGCGAAGATCGCGACCAACCTCGGTGCGCCGGTGCTCGCGTTGGTCAACGGCTCCGACCGGTGCGCCGACGACGTCGTCGACAGCGTGCGGCTCGCCCGGGAGTCGCTGCTCAGCGAGGGCTGCACCGTCGCCGCCATCGTGGTCAACCGGGTCCCGTCGGACCACCTCGACGCGGTGCAGGAGCAGGTCGCGGGACTGGCGCTCGACGAACCGGTCTGGGTCCTGCCCGAGGTGCCGTTGCTGGCGATGCCGACGGTGCGCGAGATCGTCGACGGCCTCGGCGCCGACCAGGTGTCCGGCGCCGCCGCGGACCTCGACCGCGAGGTCACGACGTTCAAGATCACCGCGATGAGCCTGCCCAACGTCCTCACGCACGTCGAGGAAGGTGCGTTGCTGATCACCCCGGCGGACCGGCCGGACGTCATCGTCGGCGCGCTCGCCAGCCGACTGGCGACCACGTACCCCAACATCGCCGCGATCGTGCTCACCGGCGGCTTCCCGATGCATGAGCGCATCGAGCAGTTGATCGACGGGCTGACCGACCTACCCGTACCGCTGCTCGCGGTGTCCACCGACACCTACACCACGACCCAGCGCGTCGCGGCGTTGCCGGCGGTGATCAGCGCCCGCTCGGAACGCAAGATCGCGACCGCGATCGGCACCTTCGAGGACCACGTCGACACCGCGGAACTCGAACGCCGCATCGAGGTGACCCGTACCGACCGGGTCACGCCCCTGATGTTCGAGTACGAGCTGCTGCAGCGCGCCCGAGCGGACCGCAAGCGCATCGTGCTGCCCGAAGGGGAGGACGAACGCATCCTGCGGGCCGCGGAGATCCTGGACCGCCGCAACGTCGTGGACCTGGTCCTGCTCGGCGACGTCGAACAGGTCCGCGCCAGAGCCGACGCGGCCGGCGTCGACCTCGGCGACATCCGGGTCGTGGAACCGGCCGAGTCCGACTGGCTGGAGGACTTCGCGGCGACCTACGAAGAGCTCCGGGCGCACAAGGGCGTCACCCGCGACTTCGCGCTGGAGACGATGCTCGACGTCAGCTACTTCGGGACCATGATGGTCCACAAGGGGCTTGCCGACGGCATGGTCTCCGGTGCCGCCCACACCACCCAGCACACGATCCGGCCGTCGTTCGAGATCATCCGCACGGCCCCGGGCGTCTCGATCGTCTCGTCGGTGTTCCTGATGTGCCTGCCCGACCGGGTCCTGGTCTACGGCGACTGCGCCGTCAACCCCGAACCGGACGCCGATGGCCTGGCCGACATCGCGATCAGCTCCGCGGCGACGGCGGCCAGTTTCGGGATCGAACCTCGGGTGGCCATGCTGTCGTACTCGACCGGCGCGTCCGGCAAGGGCCGGGCCGTCGAGATGGTGCGCGAGGCGACCGAGCTGGTCCGCTCCCGCCGACCGGATCTGGAGGTCGACGGACCGATCCAGTACGACGCCGCGGTCGATGCCTCGGTCGGTGAGGCCAAGCTGCCGGGATCGTCGGTCGCCGGCCGCGCCACCGTGTTCGTCTTCCCGGACCTCAACACCGGCAACAACACCTACAAGGCGGTGCAGCGCTCGTCCGGTGCGACCGCGATCGGTCCGGTCCTGCAGGGGCTGAACAAGCCGGTCAACGACCTCTCGCGCGGGTGCCTCGTCGACGACATCGTCAACACGGTCACCATCACCGCCGTGCAGGCGCAAGCCGACTGAACCCGGCGACGTCCACCTGCCGTGCTCGAGCGACGGCCGGTTCGCGTCCCTCCCGCTCCGGCCGCTCGTCCACCTCCGACCTCTCCGACATCCCCAAGGAGCCTCATCGTGCAGGTGCTCGTGCTCAACAGCGGGAGCTCGTCGATCAAGTACCGGCTGTTCCTCGCCGACGGTGCCGAGGTCGCCTCCGGGCTGGTCGAACGCATCGGCGAGGCGACCGGCCGCGCCACCCACCGCACGGTCGCGCCCGACGGCACCATCGAGGAGACCGTCGACGAGGGGGTGGTCGCCGACCACGAGGACGGGTTCGCGAGGATCGTCGCCGCGTTGGAGGCGGCCGGGCGGGCGGACGATCTGGAGGCGATCGGCCACCGGGTCGTGCACGGCGGTGCGGAGTTCACCGCGCCGACCCCGATCGATGACGCCGTCATCGACCGCATCCGTGCCCAGGTCCCGTTGGCGCCCCTGCACAACCCGGCCAACCTCACCGGCATCGAGGTGGCCACCCGGCTGCGTCCCGACCTGCCGCAGGTCGCGGTGTTCGACACCGCCTTCCACGGGACGTTGCCGCCGCACGCCTACCGCTACGCGGTGCCGGCCGCCTGGGAGCACGAGCACGGCGTCCGTCGCTACGGCTTCCACGGGACGTCGCACGCGTTCGTGGCGCGGCGGGCGGCCCGGTTCCTCGGACGGTCGCTGGAGGAGCTCAAGCTGATCACGCTCCACCTCGGCAACGGTGCCTCGGTCACCGCGATCGACGGCGGTCAGAGCGTGGAGACGTCCATGGGGCTGTCGCCGCTGGAGGGCCTGGTGATGGGGACCCGCTCCGGCGACCTCGACCCGGCGGTGATCTTCCACGTCCAGCGCGTCGCCGGTCTGTCGCCCGACGAGGTGGAGCGGGCGCTCAACCGCGAAGGCGGGCTGCTCGGGCTCTGCGGCGACAACGACCTGCGAACGATCGAAGCGCGCGCCGACGACGGCGATGCGCAGGCCGAGGTCGCGCTGGAGGTGTACGCCCACCGGGTCCGCAAGTACCTCGGCGCCTACACCGCGGTGCTCGGCGGGCTCGACGCGGTCGTGTTCACCGCCGGGGTGGGAGAGAACGCGGCGTCGATGCGCGCCCGGATCTGCCGCGACCTGGAGGTGCTGGGCATCGAGGTGGAGCCACGACGCAACGACACCGCCG
Organism: Nitriliruptoraceae bacterium; assembly: GCA_007120485.1. Classification (GTDB taxonomy): domain Bacteria; phylum Actinomycetota; class Nitriliruptoria; order Nitriliruptorales; family Nitriliruptoraceae; genus SKTG01. Next base: position 573 of record SKNP01000374.1, on the reverse strand, counting down.
ACGTTCACGATGCGGACGACGGCGTGGTCGCGATCCAGGCGGACGGCGGCCGCGTGGCCGTGCTCGTGGTCGCCACGGACGAGGAGCGCGAGATCGCCGAGCAGACGCAGGTGGCCCTTGGCGGCGCGTGAACGCCGGGCAGGAGGCGCCCGCAGGTAGACGCTCGCCTGCGGTCGCCTGCCGCCGGTCGCTTGTCGATGGCGATCAGTCGTTGGCGTGGACCCGGAGCGGCTGCGGCCGGCGGTAGGTCCACGTTCGCCACAGCCACTCGACCGGGCCGAACCGGAACCACCGCAGCCAGAGCGGGCACAGCACCAACAGCAGCAGCCACGTGCCGGCCACGAAGACGAGCGCTTCTCTGGCGGAGACGTCGCCGTACAGCCCGACCACCTTGAACACGATCACGCTGAAGGCGCTCTGGAGCAGGTACGCGGTCAAGGCCATGCGGCCGACGGCCGCCAAGGGTCGCCAGGCGCCGACCCGCAGCGCCAGCAACGCGATCGCGCTCAGGTAGCCGATCGCGAGCACCGGCGGGGCGACGAACTGCAGGAACGTGGCGCTGGCTTCCAGCGG
>SKNP01000061.1 GCA_007120485.1 Nitriliruptoraceae bacterium | reverse complement strand
CCACCGAGGTGCAGGTGGTAGTACCGCGTCGTGCCCTTGTAGGGGCAGTGGGTGACGGTCTCCGAGCGCTCCAGCAGGTCGCGGCGAACGTCCGTAGGCGCCAGGTAATGACGCGGGATCAACCCGGTCTCGTGCAGCACCACCGCCGCGTGGGTGTCGCCCACCACCTCGCCGTCCAGTTCCACGATGATGCGTCGGGTCGAGCGCAGGGCATCGACGCGCTTGTAGGGATCGCGGGGGTGGGCGACGACCTCCTCGTCCTCCTCGAACCAGGCGTCCATCGCCGACCAGGTGAACCGCACGTGGTCCTCCAGCGCGGCGGTCGCGGGGGCGGCGGGGATCCGGGCCGAGGCGGCGGCGCGGCGGTCTCCGGCGACGACGTCGTAGCCGTCAGCGTGGTCACCGGTGCGTAGCAGCGAGGTCTCACCTGTCGGTTCCAGCCTCGCGACCACGTCCGCACGCGGCAGGTAGTACGCCGGGTAGCGGGAGGTCTCCCAGACCAGCAGTGGCCGGTCGGTATCGACGACCAGATGACCGCCGAGGTAGGCGCGCACCCGCTTGGCGCTGCGCTCGTGACGGACGCGGCTGGCGGACTCGGCCACGTCAGCCGTCCCCGATCTCGAAGGTCTGTTCGTCGTAGTCCTGCCGGTCGCCCGACTCCGCGTCGTACTCGAACACCACGATCCGCCACTCCCCCGGCGTCCAGAAGGTCTCCTCGAAGCGGAACTCCTCCCAGTTGCCCATCGCCCCGCCCATCGTGAAGCCGTCGAGGGTCGGTGAAGCGTCCTGCCCGTGGTACGCCTCGTACTGGACGTTGGCCTCGAAGGTGTTGGAGCACCCGACCACCTCGACGGTCACGGGGCTGTCCCCGGCGTCTTGCCAGCCGTCACCGTCGGGGCTGGGGAAGGCGATCGTCGCGCCGGGCTCCTGCTGGTCGATGGCGGCGCAGTCCGGTTCGGCCTCTGCGGGAGCCGAGTGGGTGGTCATCTCGCGGTCCTCGCCGCCATCGTCATCGGTCGCGGCGTCGCCGTCGTCGGCCTCGTCGGCCTCGTCAACCGTCCCCTCGTCGTCGCCCGCCGCATCCGCGTCGTCGGCGTCCGCGGCGTCGGCGTCCGCGTCGTCGGCGTCCGCGTCGTCGGCGTCCTCGACCTCTTCGGCGTCGTCGAACGCGAGCCCCTCGATGTCGTCCGCGTCCTCGCCCCCGCAGGCCACCAGCGCGACGGCCAGGATCGCGACGCCGGCGAGGCGTCCCGTCGCCCGCCGCGCGCCAACGGTTGAGGTGGCCGGACGTCGTGTTCGCCTTCGGATGGCAGCTCCCGTCGTTCGCCGGTACCCCCGATCGTAGACGCCTCGACGATGGTCGTCCGGCAACGACGCCACGTGCTCCCCACGGCGGAGGGCTCCCGCTCCCCGTTGCACCCGGTCTCCACCTGGGCAGCGCAACCTCGCTACCTTTCCGGCCGCGACCCCGTCCTGGCCGATGATCCTCGACCTCGCGCCTCGACCTCGCGCCTCGACCTCGCGCCTCGACCTCGCACGACCGACCGCCGGGTCCCGAACGCGACATGCGAGCTGTGATGACCCTCTTGCTCGACCGCTACGAGCTCGGCGCTGAACTGGGTGCCGGGGGGATGGGTCGTGTCGTCACCGCCTACGACCGGCGGCTCGAGCGGCCGGTCGCCGTCAAGCTCATCCGTGAGGAGCTGCTCGAGGAGCCGGGGACGCGGGAGCGGTTGCTGCGTGAGGCCCGATCGGCGGCGCGGCTGCACCATCCGAACACCGTGGCGGTGTTCGACGTCGGTGAAGCGGACGGGCGGCCGTTCGTGGTCATGGAGCTGATCGAGGGGCGGAGCCTCGACGACCGACTGCGCACCGAGGGGAAGCTGGAGCCGACCAACGCCGCCGCGGTGGTCGCCGCGGTGCTCGATGGGCTCGCGGCGGCGCACGCCCGCGGGCTGGTCCATCGGGACGTCAAACCATCGAACGTGTTGCTGCCGGACGACGGTGGCGTCAAGCTGGCCGACTTCGGCATCGCGGCCGATCTGGGCAGCTCGACCAGCCTGACCGGCAGCGGCCAGGTCGTCGGCAGTCCGCGCTACCTCGCCCCGGAGCGGGTCGACGGGGAGGCGGCCACCGCCGCCAGCGACGTCTACGCCGCCGGGATCGTGCTCTACGAGCTGCTGGCCGGCCGCGTTCCGTTCGCCGCGGACAACCCGGTGGCGACCGCCGTCGCCCACCAGCAGCAGCCGGTCCCTCCCCTGACCGAGCTCGCCCCGCACATCCCGGCGGGGCTCGCGGCGGTCGCCGAGCGCGCGCTGGCGAAGGATCCCGCGCAGCGGTTCACGTCGGCTGCGTCGATGCGCTCGGCGCTACTCGAGGCCTGCGACGACGAAGGGCTGTTCCACCGGGATGGACCGTCGAGCACGCCGCGGACCGGACCGATCGACGCTCCCGCCCCCCTCGAGACAGGTGGGCTGGCACCGAGCACCGGCGAGACGGCGGCCGGTCCCGGCGACCCGACCACGGACGGAGCGCCCTCCGCGTCCACCGGCACCGAGGGTGCCTCCAGCGCAGGTTCGGGCTCCGCCGACGCGGACCCCGCCGGGGGCGACGCCGACGCGGACACCACCGACGATGACGACGCGGGCACGGACACCACCGGCCGGGACGCCGACGCGGACACCACCGACGATGACGACGCGGGCACGGACACCACCGGCCGGGACGCCGGCGCGGGCACCACCGACGATGACGACGCGGGCGCGGGCGCGGACACGACCGACGATGACGACGCCGGCGCGGACACCACCCACCGGGATGACGTCGGTGCCACCCCCGGGAGCACCCAAGGTGAGCCGATCCACCTCGTCGACGAGGTTCCGGCCGCTGGGGACCCGTTGGCCGCGGATCAGCCGCTGACCGCGCCGACGCCGGGCGAACGGGTCGGCGAGACCACGATGGCGCTGAGCGAGGACGGCGCCGAGCACGCCACCACGGTGCCCGAGGGGACGCCGCCACCGACCGGACGACGCAGACTGCCCCGCTGGTTCGCGCCGGTCACGGTCGCGGTGCTGTTGATCGCGGCAGCGGTGCTCGCGTTCGGAAGCGACGACGAGGTGGAGCCGTCCGGGCTGGGTGATCTCGCCGAGGAGGTCGAGGCCAGCGGCATCGGCCTCGAGGCGGACCGGGTCGCCGACGACCCGGACGATCCGATCGATCCCGATGGCACCGGACCCGTCTAGCCCAGCCCGATCAGCACCAGCGCCGCACCGGCCGCGACGAGCCCGAGCACCTGATGCGGACGTAGCCGCTCCGCCAGGATCCATCTCGCCAGCACCACGGTCACCGCCGGTGACATCGACGCCAACAACGCGGCCACGGAGACGAACCCGGCCCGGGCGGCGAACAGGAAGCTGGCGGTCGCGACCGCCGTCGCCACACCGGCGACGGCGACGCCGAGCACTGCCTGCCGGGGGATCCGGACCGACTGCCGACGGACCAGGACGGCCGCGATCCCGAGCACCACGATGGCGACCTGCGCGGAGATCACGGGCCACGCGCCGCTGGCCGGGTCGGTGCGGTCCAGCGCCAGGAACAACGTCCCGAACATGATCCCTGCCGCGAGGCCCGGCAGGGCCCCGACGCCGGGTGTACTGGCTCGCCGGCGCGGGTCCTCCATAGCGAGGCTCACCAGCCAGATCGCCACCAGCCCGACTCCGATGCCCACCAGAGCTGGCGTGGATGGCCGCTGTCCAGTGATGAGGTCGGCGACCACCGGCAGCCCCGCGGCACCGACGGAACTGATCGGCGACACGACGCTGAGCCGGCCGTGGCGGAAGCCGTACAGCAGGAGCAGGCCTCCCAGGGCTCCGGCGACCCCGGCGGCGGCACCCCACACCAGGTCGACCAGACCCGACACCGGGGGCGAGAACGGTGCGACGAGCAACAGCACGACCAACCCGGCCGCCTGTGAGACCACCAGAACGGACAGCAGGCCGTGCCGCCGGCTGTACCAGCCGCTGAGGAAGTCCCCGAGCCCGAAGCCGACCGTGGCGCCGAGCCCGAGCAGCAGCGCCGCGGTCACGATGCCGCCGACGCACCCACCTGGGCCACATCCTCGCCAGGGACCCACGGGTGCTCGAGGTTGCTGGCGACCGCGATCGCCAGCTGCGGCCCGAAGAACCGGTCGACCAGGTGCAGGGCCGTCGCCAGCCCGCTGGTCAGCCCCGCTCCGGTGACGATCCGTCCGGCATCGACGACCCGCACGCCAGCGACCACCCGGTCGTCGAGGTGGTGCGCCAACGCGTCGAGGTCCTCGTGGTGCGTGGTGCCACCGGCGACGTCCTCCAACAGCCCGGACGCGCCCAGCAACAACGACCCGGTGCACACCGACGCGACGATGCCGGCGCCGTCCGCCGCAGCCCGGATCGCGGGGACGGTGGTCCCGTCGGCCACGACGGCGTCGACGTCGATGGCTCCGGGAACCACCAGCACGTCCGGAGGCGTCCAACCGGGCCCGTCAGCCGCGGTGGAGGCGTCCGGCGAGGGTGGGACGGCGACGTCCGGGGTGACCGTCAGCCCGCCGAACGCTCGCACGGGGCGGGTGGTCGCCGCGACGGACCGGACCTCGAAACAGGCCGGCAGACCGCGACGTTCGGCCATGCGGTTGGCGGCGTGGAAGACCTCGTACGGACCACCGGCATCGAGCAGATCGAACCGCTCGAACAGCAGCACGTCCACGCGCATCGCCATCGTCATCACCTTCTGTCGACCGGCCAACGTAGCTCGCGGGCGGGATGCCCTCGGGCCCGAACCGGCCACGGCCGGCTGTCCGCCCGACGCTGACTACGCTCGCTGGTCCACTGACCAGGATCCACCGTGAGCCAGTCCAACGCCCACCCTGAGCCATCGCTTCCCGGTCTGGTCAACCTGCGCGACCTCGCTGGCACCACGACCGCGGACGGCCGCTCGATCGCGCCCGGCCGACTGCTTCGCTCGGCGGAGCCGGTCGGCCTCGACGCCGACGAGCTCGAGACCCTCGAGCGGCTCGGGGTGGCGTCACGCCTGGACCTGCGGGCGGTGGACGAGCCCGAGGCCAGCCCCTGCGAGGAGCTGGATGCCGCGGGTGTCGCCACCTATCACGTCCCGTTCGTCGAACTGTCGGCGGCACCGGACATCCTCGACGTCGACTCCGACGAGGCCCTCGGCCGACGCTACGTGCACACCGCTCGCTCCAACGCCGCCAACCTGTACACCGCGCTCGGGATCATCGCCGAGGATGCGCCCCTCGGCGTACTTCTCCACTGCGCCTGGGGCAAGGACCGGGCGGGCATCATGATCGCCGCCGTCCTCGACCTCCTCGACGTGCCGCGGGAACGCATCATCGCCGACTACGTCCGGACCGAGCATGCCGTCGAGGACCTGCTGGAGCGCGCACTCGCACGGCTCCCCCCGGCGCAGGCAGCCGAGGCCCGCCTCCGGTCGCACGGGCGTCCGATCGTGCACGCCCGCGAGGCGACGATCACCACCTACCTCGACGGCCTCGACGCGGATGCTGGCGGTATCCGCGGCCTGCTCAGCGAGCACGGGACGGACGTGGCCGCGCTCAGCGATGGGCTCAAGGGGCGGCTGCTGGGCTGAGCCTCCGCGGTCCGAGCGATCCGAGCGGTCGGGGTGGTTCGGACGGCCGGAACCTCATCGCGCTCGCACGACGCGGATCACGGCAGATCCACCCCGGGACAGTCCGCGCCGAGCTGGTCACCGAGGTCGGCGAGGTCGGCGACCGTGCCCTCGGCCAGGCCGGCGTCCAAGAGCTCGCCGCCGTCGTGCCAGGACCAGGCGGACTGGCGCCAGTCGTAGTGACCATCGCCGTCCGCCTCGGCCTCGGTCACGATCAGTTCCGTGGCGCCGTCACCGGTGAAATCGCGACACGCCAGGTTCGAAGCATGCCCGGTGGAGCCGCCGACGGCGAAGGTGCGCGAGACGGTGTGATCGGGGATCGTGACCGGCAACAACGCGCAGGGAGCGTCGGGCTGATCGTGCAACGCCCACAACCCGACGTTGATCCCGGACGCGCCCGAGTTCTCGATCACGAACGCGACGTCACGGTCCCCACCGAACGACGCGGCGCCGAGAGGTCGGACGTCGGCGATCGCCGCGGCGTCGTCGAGTGGGGCCTCGACGACGAAGCCGCTGGCCGCCTCGATGCGGAGCAGGAAGGTCGGGCTGTCGGCGTCTCCGACCGCGTAGGTGTAGATGGTGTCGTCCTGTCCGTCGCCCAGCAGGTCGCCGGACGCCTGCTCGACGCGCTCCGCGTCGGCCGGGACGCCTGGTTCCAGGTTGGTGTCCGCGTCGGTGCAAGCCGCCTCGACCTGTGCTGTACCAGCGGCGTCGTCACCAGCATCACCCTCGTCGGCATCGTCGACCGTCGCATCGTCGACACCCTCGTCATCGCGGCCGTCGTCGCCGCCGTCGTCGCCGTCGGACGGCGCGTCGTCCTCCGACGGCTCGTCGTCCTCGAGCGCGAGGTCCTCGTCGCCCGGATCCTCGTCATCGGTGGCGTCCTCGTCGCCGCCGAAGACCGCGTCGACGTCGGCCGGATCGAGTCCCTCTCCGGCGTCGTCGCTCCCGCTGCCCAGGCCGACCAGGTCCCCGACGCCGCAGGCGCTGAGCACCAGCGCTGCCCCCGCCAGCACGGCGATCGATCGGAACCGATCCACGTTCGACATCGAACACCCCACGCGTCGCGTACCCCTGGTGATGACCTCGCGCACGCCCACCGCCCCGGTGACGCGTCCGCACCCCTGATCATCGTCGCGGCCCACCGTACCGTGGCCGGGCAGGGCGAACCAGCGCGTGTCACGGCGACCATCCGGTCTATGACAGACTCGCGCCATGGTCGCTCTGGTCAGCACGATCCTCGTGGTTCTGGTCGGTTCGGGGTTGTGCTCCGGGACCGAGACCGCGCTGCTGTCGGTGCCCACCGTCCGCGCACGCCAGCTGGCGCAGGAGGGTGGCCGACGCGCTCGGGCGCTGCTGGCGATCAAGCAGCACATCGCGCGGCCGATCTCCGCGATCGTCGTGCTCAACAACGTCTTCAACATCGTGGGCAGCATCGCGGTCGGGAGCGTCGCCGCCGACACCTACGGCGAACGGTGGGTCGGGGTCGTCTCGGGGATCCTGACGTTCCTGGTCATCCTCTTCGCGGAGATCCTGCCCAAGACGCTCGGTGAGCGGTACGCGGAGCGGGTCGGGCTCTGGGTGGCGCTGCCGGTCCGCGCGGTCACGGCGCTGCTGACCCCCCTCGTGGTCCTGTTCGAGTTCCTGATGCGTCCCTTGACACGGGGTGAGCGCTCGCCATCGACCAACGAGATGGAGATCCGGCTGCTCGCCGACATCGGACGTATCGAAGGGATCATCGAGGACGACGAGGTGGAGATGATCCAGCGGGTCTTCCAGCTCAACGACCGCACCGCGGAAGGGCTCATGACCCCGCGGACGGCGGTGACCTGGCTCGACGCGGACCTGCACATCGAGGACGCCCGTGAGCAGATCCTGGCGTCGGAGCACTCCCGGCTCCTCATCGCCGAGGGCGACCTCGACCGCGTCCTCGGGGTGGCGCTCAAGCAGGAGCTGCTCTCCGCGCTCCTCGCCGACACCGACGGGACCCTGCGCCAACGCACCCGACCGGTCGACGCGGTCGCCTGGCTGACCCCGGCCGACGACCTGCTCCAGCGGTTCCGCCAGCGCAAGGAACACCTGGCCATCGTCGTCGACGAGCACGGGGGCACGATGGGTGTGGTCACCCTCGAGGACGTCATCGAGGTACTCACCGGACCGATCCTCGACGAGACGGACCGGCGGGCGGACATGCGCGGCTACGCCCGAGCCCGCGGCCGCGCCCGCCTGCAGCGCTGGGAGTAGACCGCCAGCTGCCCGCAGCCGTCCTGCCGCGGGCAGCCACGCCGGGACCGTCATCACTCGACGGTGACGACCTCGAGCATCCCCTTCGCCCGCGGCTCGTCCACCTCGGCGACGAAGGCGTACTCGCCCGGTTCGAGGTCGACCGTGATGTAGGCGGTGTGGCCCTCCGGCATCGTCTGCGCGCCACCGACGAACTCCGCTGGCGCCGGGACCTCCAAGCCGTCCGGGTCCGCCCAGTTCATCCACGCGGCGACCTCATCGAGGTCCGTGTCACCGACGATCCGGGCGATGTGGACGTCGTGCCCGAGACCATGACCGTGGAGCATCTGCTCCTCGAAGTGGACGGCGAAGGTCCGCTCGCCGGCCTCGACGTCGTCGCCGATCTCCAGCCCATCGTTGGTCAGGGTGACCTCGACGTCCGCCTCCGGCTCACCGACGTCGACCGACCCCTCGGTCACGCTGACGTCCTCGAGCATGTGGGCGGTGTGGAACCGCCCGTCGGTCTTGATGTAGCACTCGACCTGGTAATCGCCGGGCTCGAGGTAGACCGTGGTCTCCGCGACCTCACCGGGAGCGACGAACCCGGGACCACCCATGTACACGCTCTCGGCGCTCCACGCCGGCAGCTCCTCCAGCATGGCGAACCCCTCCTCGGGCTCACCCTCGTTGATCAGATCCATCGCTTCCTGGAACGGCGGCACCACCTCCTCGCGGCTGTCCTCAGCCGTGCGGCCGTCGGGAAGGTCGGCCAGCAGGGCGAAGTGCGTCTCTGGGGAGTCGTTGTGGTAGCGGAGCGTGACCCATCCGGAGGGGATCTCCTCGGGAAGATCGAAATCGTGCCCCCTCGAGACGAGGTCGATCACGTGCTCCTCCCCATCGGAGGCCGGCTCCTCGTCCTCCGCGTCATCCTCGGTCGAGGCCTCCTCCGCCGCCTCGTCCGAGGCGTCGGCCTCGTCGGCTGGCTCGTCGGTCATCGTGGCCTCCTCCGGCTCGCCACACGCCGCGAGTACGGTCGCGAGCGCAACGGCGCTGACCAGTCGTGTCCTGCCCATCCGGATCTCCTTCGTCGGGACCGGAACCATCTGGAACCGGACCGAGAGCACCCTGAGGGGCGGCGGTTCGAGACCGCTCAATCCACGCTCAAACCTCGGCATCATCAGCCGGACAGTGCCCGTCGAGGAACTCCGCACACTCCTCGTCGGTCAGCGACCTGGTCGCGCGCTCACCGGCGAGCGCCAGCAACTCATCGACGTCCAGGACGTGCAGGTGCACCGTCGACTCCGTGACCGCGGCCAGGTACTGGCCGTCGGGATCGATCAACACCTGGTCGAGTCGCTCCTCGTACTCCACCTCGAAGCGACGTTCCCCGGTGTCCAGGTCCCGGACCCGCAGGCCGTCGTGATCGGCCACGACGAGCGTGCCTGCCCGGGCGTCGATGAGGTGTCCGCCGACGTCCGCGGGGACGACCGTGCGGATCACGCTCCCATCCTCGAGGTCCCACAAGCGGACGGTCCCGGAGACGTCACCCACCACGAGTCGGTCGTCATCGACCACCGCGCTCGTGATCACCGAATCGCCCACCCCTTCGAGATCGTGGAGCTTCTCACCGGTCGTCGCATCGAGCAGGAAGCCGGCGTCCTGCGCACCGACGATCAGCCGCTCGTCGTCCGGCGTGAAGGCCACGTGGTAGACCTGGCCGAGATCGTGGGCGTACGAGAACACCTCCCGTCCGCCGTGCGTGTCGAGCACGCGGATGAGCCCGTCGGCGCCGGCCGTGGCCACCACGTCACCGGCGCGGCTGAGGGCCAGCCCCCAGTGCGTGGCATCGAACCCGTCGATCGTGTGTCGCCGCTCTCCGTCGTCTGTTTCCCACACATCCACCTGATCCTGCCAGTCCTCTGGCGGTGCCTCGGCGTTGCGCACCGCGGCGGTCGCCACGACGGAACCGTCCGCGCTCTGCTCGACGATGTGGATGGGGTGACCCGCATCCAAGGTCCCCGCCGGGTCCAGCTCGGGGACGTCGACCAACCGCACGGTCCGTGAGGGCGAGACCGTCGCGATCGCGCCGTCCGGGCCGAAGCTGGTCCGGAGGCTCATCGGGCTCTCCAGGCCGATCGGGAGCCCCGCGAGTTCGAACCCTCCGGCGACGCCGATGTCCCAGATACGGGTGGAGCCGTCCGGGCTTGAGGTCACGAGGCGGTCTCGATCCGGCCCGAAGGCCGCCCCGTTCGGCAGCGCGGTGTGGCCTCGGAGAGCGACCCGTTGCTCGCCGGTCTCCACATCCCAGACCCTGACCGTGTGCTGGCTCGAGCTGACCAGTCGGGTGCCGTCATCGCTGAAGGAGAGCCCGCCGGCCGGCAGCGTCGAGTGCCCCGTGAGACGCCCAGCCGGGTCGCCCGTCGAGGCATCCATCAGCAGGATCGGACCGTCCTGGGTCGTGACCGCGAGGCGGTCACCATCGGGGTGGAACGCGACCGAGTACGTCACCGGGACCTCGTCACCGGGACGGGCTTGCCAGCGCGTCTCCCCCGTGTCCAGATCCCACAACCACGTGCCCTCCGCCTCGTTGACCGTGACGACGGTTCCGCCGTCCGGAGCCACAGCCAGGTCGTTGACGTTCGTGGTGTGCCCTTCGAGCCGCAGGAGCAGCTCGCCGCTGGCGGTGTCCCAGACCCCGACGGTCCGCGCGGCGTCGAACCCCGCGTCGAGGTCCTGGACAAGGAGCCCGACCACCCGGGCGCCGTCCGGGCTGAAGGACGGCAGCGCGATCCGACCCTCCAACTCGACCTCGATCTCGCCCGTCGACGACGTCCGGATCGCACCTCGCTGGTCTCCATCCGCGACCACGAGCGACGAGCCGTCCGGGGAGAGATCGATGCCGTCCACCTGCGTGACCAGGGAACGCTCGTCACCTGGATCGGCGAGCACCGGCGAGGACGCTTGGCCGTCGAGCTCCACCAGGGACTCGTCGCTGTCCGGCGACCACACCGTGACGGTCCCGTCGGTGCCGAGGGTGGCGATGCGACCATCGGGGGCGATGCTCGCGTCCCCGCCGGATGGCAGCCGGTACTCGAGATGGGAGCTTCGGATCGCTCGGCGCAGCGAGGTCTCCGCCGCGGCGAGCGCCTCACCACCGGCGTCCTGGGCGACCTCGACCGCTTCGGCCGCCAGCAGGATGCTCCGCTCGGGGTCCTCCGTGAGTTCGTTGTCCGCCTGCGCCGCCAACGCCCGCACCACGGCGACCTGCTCCTGCACCTCGGCGATCTCCCGCTGGGTCTCCGCACGCTGCCGCTGTTCGATGGCGAGCGCCGACAGCCCTGCGGCGACGAGCGCACCGATCACCGACAGGACGGTCACCGCGCGCAGCCGGGTGGCAGACCGGCGCTCGAGTACCTCCTCACGTTCCCGACGGGCACGCTCCTGCCGGTGCCGTTCCTCCTCAGCCGCCCGGCTCGCGTCGAGGAACCCCCGTTCAGCTTCCGTCAGCGCCAGCCGCGAGCGCTCCACACGCTCCTCGAGGTCCGTGAGCCGGTTGCCGGTGAGCAGGTAGTCGTCGCGCCGATCGGATGCCTCCCACTCCTCGACGGCCCGATCGAGACGCTGGCGCAGCCGTAGGTCGTCGGCGGCATCATCGATCCAGCGGTGCAGCCGGTCCCAGGCGGTCAGTAGCGCCTCATGCGCCACCTCGACGGTCGGGTCGCGGGTGTTGGGGTCGCGGTCGAACGTCAGCAAGCGGTGACGGCCGAACGCTTCGACGAGCTCCTCCACCCCGCCGTCTCGGGCGAGACCGACGACCTCCGCCCGGTCGACCCGTCGGCGTGCCAGGGTCCCGTCCGCATCGACCTCGACCAGCCGCAGGAACACCTGCCGAACGACCTGTTCCCCGGCCGTATCGAGGGAGGCGTACAGCTCTTCGGCCCGCCGGGCCAGCGCCCCGTGGACGCCACCGATCGCCCCGTAGACCTCCGCGGTCAGGGTCTCGTCGGGCGACCGCTCGACCAGCTCCGTCAGGGCGTACTGGAGCAGCGGGAGCGCACCCGGGGCGTGCGCGACGTCCGAGACGACCCGCTCCACCACCTCGCGGCTCGGCTGGAGCCCCGCAGCCCGAGCCGGTGCCACGATCGCCTGCTCGAGCTCCTCGCTGGTCAGCGACGGCACCGGCAACGTCCGGGTCGCGACGAGGTCACCGAGGGAAGGGTCCAGCAACGCGTGGTCGAAGTAGTCCCCCCGGAGGGCGACCACCACCCGGAGGCGGCCGCCCGAGGCATGGACCGCACGGTGGAGACCGCGGGTGAAGGCCTCCCGTTCGTCGCCGTCCACCGAGGGAGCGAACAGCTGCTCGAGGTGATCGATGACCAGGAGCAGCTGCGTCGCGTCGTCCGGCAGGACCCGTTCGACCATCCGAACGATGCGGTCGTCGCCGGTAGCCGTCGGGGAACCTCGGTCGACGTCCGTCGCGACCTCCTGGAGGGCACGCTCCAGCTCGGCGACGGGGGCACCCCCGGGCTGCAGCGTCGTCACGAACCAGTGCTCGGAACCCGGCAACGCACCGTCGCGGAGGGCGGGAAGCAGTCCGGCGTGGATCAGGCTCGACTTCCCGCTGCCGCTCGGTCCCACCAACGCGACGAACCGCGCGGTCGGATCCCGGTCCAGTTCGTGGAGGAGCCGGGTGACCAGCGCATCGCGGCCGTGGAAGTCGTGCGCGTCCGTCTCCTGGAAGGCGCGCAGCCCCTTGTAGGGGTTGCGGCGTGGTCGTGGACCCGAAGTGGTTGTCGGTGGGGTCGCACCGCAGGCCTCCCGCAACGCCAGCGCGAACCGTTCCGGGTCGGCAGGTCGTGACCCCGGGTCGAGCGAGGTCGCCCACCGCACCACTTCGTCGAGGCGTTCCGGTAGCTCGGGACGCACCTGGCGCACCCTCGGTACCGGCCGGTCACCGACCCGACGCAGCGAGCGGTCGAGGGGCTCGCCCGCGTACGGGTGCTGGCCCGTCAGCACCTCGAAGGTGAGCAGGCCGAGCGCGAACACATCGGTCGCGGTCGTGAGCGGTGCGTCGTCGACGTGATCGGGAGTGAGGTACGTGGACTCACCATCGGCGTCGGTGGTCGCTGGTCCGCCCACCGAGCGGGCGATGCCGAAGTCCGACAGGTAGGCGTTGTCGTCGCGGTCGAGCAGGACGTTCGCGGGCTTGACGTCGAGGTGGGTGACGCCGTGCCGGTGCGCGAACCCGAGCGCGGACGCGACCTGCGCGATGAGCTCCACCGTGGGAGTCAGGCTCCAAGGGCCCCGGCGCAACGACCTCGCGAGGCTGCCGTCACGGAACCAGCGCATCACGAGGTAGGCGGCACCCGGCTCCCTCCAGTGGTCGTAGAGGGGAACGATGTGGAGGTGTTCGAGGCGCGCGACCGTCTGGGCTTCCAGCTCGAAGCGCCGCACGAAGCCCGGATCGTCGGCGAGCTCCGGACGGATCACCTTGATGGCCACCTCGCGGTCGACCGACGGCTGGTGCGCTCGGTAGACGACGCCGACGCTGCCCGCACCGATCCGTTCGAGGAGCTCGTAGCCGCGCAGGTTCCTCCCATCCGTCGACGCCGTCCCCGGCCCCGGCGCTGGCGTCGTGGGTGTCGGACCAGCGAGTGCAGGATCCTGGCGCAGGACCCGGGCGTGGAGCTGCTGGAGCGACGGGGACGGATCGATCCCGAGCTCCTCGGCGAGCAGATCACGAGCGTCCGCGTACGCCTCGAGCGCCTCGCCCTGCCGGCCTGACCGGTAGAGGGCGAGGATCAGCTGCTCCCGGAGGCGCTCCCGCAACGGATGCTGGTCGACCAGGTCGCGGAGCTCGGCCACCAACCCGTCGTGGTGGCCACGCGCGAGATCCGCATCGAGCCGGCCCTCGAGGGCGCGCAACCGCAGCTCCTCGAGCCGTGCAACCTCGCTGGCGAGGGCCGGCTCGTCCCCCAGGTCCCCGAACGGACGGCCTCGCCACAGCTCCAGGGCCTCCCGCAGCCGCTCCGCAGCGCCGGTGGGGTCGTCAGGGATCAGGCCGATCCCTCGCTCCACGAGGTCGGTGAAGCGACAGGCGTCGATCCGGTCCGCATCGACGTGGAGCACGTACGCGCCGTCGCGGTGCTCCAGGTCGATCCCCTCGAGGGCGCCGCGAAGGCTGGAGACGTAGACCTGGAGGGATCGCAGGGGCTCGGCCGGAGGGTCGTCGGCCCAGACCGCCTCGACGAGCTCGTCGGTCGGGACCGGCCGACCTGGTGAACAGGCCAAGCGTGCGAGGACCAGGCGCGGCTTGGGGCCCCCGAGCCCGCGCTCCTCGCCGTCGAGGTGGACACGCACCGTGCCGAGGACGTCGAGCTGCACGCTCCTCCTTGCGCTCACCCGATGGAGGAAGACGGCGCCACGCGTCGGACGGCCTCCCGGTCCGTCTCCAGGTGCGTCACCCACGGTGACCCGCCGGTGCTCGACCATACCGCTGGAACCCCGGCGACGTCGGGCATCGACGGACCCGCCCATGCCCGCTTTGAGCGTCTCCTGAGTGGAACGAAAGCGCCGGCCCGCACGGTCGCACCCCTCGACAGAAGGAGCGAGCATGTCACGCAGGATCAGGTCGATGTTCGTCACGGGTATCGCGGCAGCGGCGCTGGCCGCGTCCGGGGCGGCGCCAGCAGCGGCGGCGTCCGGGGCCGCCACGTTCGTGCCCGAACAGAACGGAACGAACCCGGGTGAGGCGGTGGCCGTGTTGGACGCAGCCGAGGTGCGCGATCACCGGGGAGGGACCGACCCGAACGACGATGACACGCCCTGGCACCTGCTTCCCGAGGATGAGCCCACGCCGGTCGAGCACCTGGCGTGCGAGCCGGTGAGCGAGACCTTGATGGCCTGTTGAGCGGGGCACGGACGGTGCGGGGGTTCGGACTGGGCACGCCGGTCGGCCGGGACGGCCGGTGACCCCGCTCGACCCTGGACCCCCGCACCACCGCCACCAGCCGACGACCGGGCACAACCCGACGGCGTTCGCTGACATCATCCGGTGCCCCGTCGCCAGACACAGCGCTGATGGACGTGGCAGCGCAGCGACGGCCCGACGGCAGCACGAAGCCCGCAGGAGGCCGTTGCGGGCCGGTCTGCGGGCTTCTGGTGCGAGAGGCGGGGACGGGAATCGAACCCGTGATGGGGGATTTGCAGTCCCCTGCCTTACCACTTGGCTACCCCGCCGGGGCCGCGCGAGCCTACCGACCAGCGACGGGTCGCGGCACATCACCCGGCCGGGCCACGAACCGCCCGAAGGCTCAGGCCTCCAGCGACCCGAAGCCGTCGATGGCCGCGCCGACGCTGTCACCCAGGTGGTCGAGTTCACGCACGCCGGCGAGCGGGCCACGACCACGGCTCGAGCCGACCCACCACGCGGTCCCGACGGCACCGGCCCATCCGACCAGCCCGACGAACTTCCAGACCGACCGCCACCCGTGGTGTGGCCGACGTGGATCGACCGAACGCCAGTGCCCCACCGGACGCTTGACGTCGATCGTGTCACGCGGGCCGAGCCGGGCGGCGTAGCCGTCCTCGAGGCGACGCCAGTGCGGGTCGATCCGCATGCGCCGCGCCTGTGACGCGGCGTCGTCGGCCAGGGCGTCACTGACGACCCGGCGCGTGAGGCGACCACCTCGACGGAGCACCTCGCGCTGCCAGCCCATGCGTCCTCCGGATCGGATCGCCGGCCCGTGACGCTACTCGCCCCGCCGATGGGGCCGCGACCTGCCTGGGCCCATCGACACCGACCGACGACCACGACCCGTCACTCCGACACCCGACGCACGCACCGAGCCGTCCGATCACGTCGACGGCCCACGCCGCGGCGACCGCTCGGGCCCTCGACACCGATGGCCCGACCGCCACGCGCGGAGCGCGACGATCGGGCCACGGGGTCAACCGGGGACGGGAGCGATCAGGCCTGCCCGTGCGGCTCCGACGTCTCCTCGTCCTTCACCAGCTCCTCGAGCGGTGGCGGGGCCGGGGATTCGCGTTTGGGCAACCGCTCCGACTGCAGCCCTCGGAACAGCGCGAACATCATCGCGAACACCATGATGAAGATCGGCAGACCGATCACCGTGATGACCTCCTGCAAGGCGGTCAACCCGGCGTCGCCGGCCAGCACGATCAGCATCGCGGCGAGGGCACCTTCGGCGACACCCCAGAACACGCGCTGGTGGACGGGCCCGGGGTCCTCGTCACCGGTGCAGAGGATGTCGACCACCAGCGATGCGGAGTCGGACGACGTCGCGAAGAAGATCGCCACGATCACCACGGCCAGTCCCTGGATCAGGGTCGTGAACGGCAGTCCCTCGAAGAACGCGAACATCGCGAACTCCGGGCCGAGCCCGACCGCTTCGGTGATCGATCCGCCGTCACCGCCGATGCCGTCCATCTCCATCGCCGACCAGCCGAAGATGGCGAACCAGATGAGGGTGAAGATCGAGGGCGCGAACAGCACGCCGAGCACGAACTCGCGGATCGTGCGCCCCTTGGAGATGCGGGCGACGAAGATCCCGATGAACGGCGACCAGGTCACCGTCCAGGCCCAGTAGAAGACGGTCCAGCCGCCCTGCCAGCCCCAGCCGTCCTCGGAGGTGAACGCCGCCATCGTGTCGTTCCAGAACGCCAACGGCACGATGTTGGAGACGTAGATCCCGAACGTCTCGATCAGGCCGCGCAGCAGGAACACCGTCGACCCGGCGACCAGCACGAACACCATCAACCCGACGGCCATACCGATGTTGATGTTGGACAGCCGCTTGATGCCGGAGTCCAGTCCCGCGACGATCGAGCCGACCGCCACCAACGTCAGCACCGTGATGATGCCGACCTTCACCGGCACGCTGTCGGCGACGCCGGTCAACTCGGTCAGGCCGGCGTTGATCTGCGAGGTGCCCAGCCCGATCGACACCGCAACCCCGAACAGCGTCCCGAGGATCGCGAACACGTCGATGATGCGGCCGATCGGCCCGTAGATCCGGTCCTTGAGGAACGGGTAGAACACCGAGCTGACCCGCATCGGCAGCTCGTAGCGGTAGATGAAGTAGGCGAACGCCAGGCCGGGCAGCGTGAAGATCGTCCAGGTATGCAGCCCGAGGTGGTAGATCGAGATGCCCATCGCGTCCTGGGCCGCTTCGACCGAGAACGGGGTGACGTCCGGGTACGGCGGGTCGCTGAAGTGGAAGATCGGCTCGGCCACCCCCCAGAACATCAGCACCGTGCCGATGCCGCCCGCGAAGAGCATCGTGAACCACGACACGTTGCTGTAGGCCGGCCGTTCGTTCTCCTTGCCCAACCGGATGTTGCCGTACCGGCTGAACGCCACGAACAGCAGGAACGCCAACCAGGTCGTCACCCCGAGGATGAAGAACCAACCGAGGTTCTCCACCACCCAGGACCGTCCGTCGGTGAAGACGTTGCCGACGGACTCCGGGAAGCTGACCAGGATCACCAGGAACGCGATCATCAACCCGGCCGACCAGAAGAAGATGATCGGATCGGTCCGTAGTCTAAGTTTCTCTGCCAGCCGTTCCATGAGACTCCCTTGGCGTCATCGGTCGAAGACCGGTCGGGCAGGACTCCGCGCACACTGGCTCCCGACCAGCTATCCCCCCCGGTCCGTGCCCGGGCTTTCCCGCTTCATGCCCCAGCACCGACGGGTCTGCGCGGACGGCAGCTAACTCTTCGAACCGACCAATGTCCAGCATCCGAACGAGACCGGGTCATCGAGCCACCACCGTGGCCAGGCCGAGGACGACGCTGCCCGACCCCGCTCAGGCGCGCTCGCCCAGCGAGGCTCGGAGGCGCTCGTAGGCCTCCCAGCGCTTGGGATCGACCTTCCCCGCGGTCAGACGACAACCGGGTTCGCCGGTGTGCGCGCAGTCGTCGAGATGGCAGCCGAGCCCCCGCAGTTCGGGGAAGTGCTCGACCAGCGCGTTCGGGGTGAGCCCACCGAGTCCGAACGAACGCACACCGGGCGTGTCCACCAGCCAGGCGTCGATGCTCGCGGCATGGACCGCCCAGGCCGCGACCGTGGTGTGCCGGCCGCCGTAGCGGCCGGTCTCCGCGACGCGGTGGTCGGCGTCCGGCACGAGGTGGTTGAACAGCGAGGACTTGCCGACCCCCGAGTGCCCGGCGAACGCCGACCACGTCCCCGCGACCAGTGCCGCGAGGTCGTCCATCCCCTCGCCGGTCGTGGCGCTGGTGACCCGGACCGGGACGCCGATCGCCTCGTAGCGATCGACGACCTCCTCGACGGCGGCCGTCGCCGCCGCATCACCCTCGATCAGGTCGGCCTTGTTGATGCACACCGCCCCGTCCAGCCCCCCGACCGACGCAGCGACCAACACCCGGTCGAGGAACCGCGTACCCATCTCCAGGTAGTCGGCGGCCAGGACGACCACGACCTGGTCGGCGTTGGCGACCACGACCCGTTCCTCGTCGACGTCGTCATCGGCGGTGCGGGTGAGCACCGTCCCCCGGTCGAGCACCTCCACGATCCGGACCTGATCGCCGTCGTGCTTGGGCGCCCGCACCCGGACGCGGTCGCCGACCGCCGCCTTGGCGCCACGCATCGTCCCGGCGAGCGACGCCTCCACCACCTCGCCGTCGGCAACGACCGTCACACGACCGCGGTCGAGCCCGACGACACGGGCGACGTCCAACTGCTCGATCCGCTGCTTGGCCTTGACCGAGAGCTCACGCGAACGCCGAGCGAGGAGGTGGTGATCCTCCTCCCACTCGTCCTCGAGCGCTTCGATGTCGATGCGGGGCATACCGACATCCTGCCAGCCGCGACCGCTGCGCGCCGCCACATGCGACCGCTAGCGTCACGGTCGTCCGACATGGGAAGGGCACCAGGTGGCTCGTGACGCAGCCGGCGACGAGATGTTCGACTACGCCCGATCGGCGGTGGAGGGTGCGCTGGCCGCTGGTGCCACCTACGCCGACGCACGGGTGGTGATCCGCCGCGAGGAGGTCATCGCCGCCCAGGACGGCGAGGTGGAGTCGGTCACCCGCGCCGAGGACGCCGGGGTCGGGGTGCGGGCGCTGATCGGGTCCTCCTGGGGGTTCGCCTCGACCAGCGACCTGACCGACCGTGCGGCCCGTCGCGCCGGGGACGAAGCCACCGCAACGGCCAAGGCCTCCGCCCTGGTGCCGGGCAGCGGGCTCGAACTCGCCGACGTGGACGTGGCGCAGGACACCTACGAGACCCCGTTCCGTGAGGACCCGTTCGCCGTCCGGCTCGACGAGAAGGTCGAGACGGTCGTCGCCGCGACGCGGACGATGTCGGCGGTCGACGGCGTCGCGGTCAGCACCGCGAAGCTGATGTTCTGGGACACCGACAAGTGGTTCGTCTCCTCGCAGGGGCACCGCATCCGCCAGCACATCGTGGAGTCCGGGTGCGGGATGGATGCCACCGCCGTCGGGGAGCAGGAGACCCAGCGGCGCAGCTACCCGCAGTCGTTCGGGCACGTCGGCACCGGTGGGTACGAGATCGTCCGCGGCTTCGACCTGCCTGGCAACGCCCAGCGGGTCGCAGAGGAGGCGGTGCAGTTGCTCACGGCTGCCGACTGCCCATCGGGTGAGATGGACGTGATCCTCGAGTCGTCCCAGCTGGCGTTGCAGATCCACGAGTCGGTCGGTCACGCCGTCGAGCTCGACCGCATCCTGGGGTGGGAGGCCGCCTTCGCCGGCACCTCGTTCCTCGACCTCGACCAGCTCGGGGAGCTCAAGTACGGCTCGGAACTGATGAACATCACCGCGGACGCGACGATCCCCGGTGCGTTGTCGACCTTCGGCTACGACGACGAGGGCACCCCCGCCCAGGCGGTCGACATCGTGCGTGAGGGGCGGTGGGTCGGGGTCCTCTCCGGCCGTGACTCGGCGCACCTCGCCGGGCTGCCCCCGGGCGGCATGGTCCGAGGTGACGGGTTCAACCGGCTGCCGATGGTGCGCATGACCAACGTCGGGCTCGAGCCCGGCGACTCCTCGATGGAGGAGATCATCGCCGCGACCGAGCACGGCGTGGTGATGGAGACCAACCGGTCCTGGTCGATCGACGACCGACGGCTCAACTTCCAGTTCGGCTGCGAGATCGGCTGGGAGGTCGTCGACGGGACACGGACCCGGATGGTGAAGAACCCCACCTACACCGGGATCACCCCGCAGTTCTGGGCATCGATGGACATGCTGGCCGGTGGGGACGAGTGGTTCCCGTGGGGGGTCCCCAACTGCGGCAAGGGCCAGCCGATGCAGGTCGGACACACCGGCCACCCGGCAGCCCCCGCCCGGTTCAAAGCGGTCCGCGTCGGCGTGAAGGCCTGAGATCATGACCACCGAAGCTGCCACCCCCGACGTCGGCGACGCCTCCGCGTTGCTGTCCCTCGCCGATCAGGTCGTCGCGCTCGTCCAACGCCAGGACGCGACGCACGATCAGCGGATCGAGGCGAACGTGTCGGTCACCCGCAACCGTCACGGGCTGACCCGGTTCGCGAACTCGTTCATCCACCAGCACGTCGGCGAGGACACCGTCACGGTGTCGTTGACGCTGGCGGTCGACGGCCGCACGACCTCCGCGTCGACGACCGCCACCGACGCTGACGCGCTCGAGGGACTCGTCGACCACGCCGTCAGCTCCGCCACGTTGCAGCCGGTGGACCCCTACTGGCCCGGTGCGACGCCCCCGTCACCGGTCGCGGGCGATGGATCGTTGGACACGGACACCGCCAACGCCAGCCCGGATGCCCGCGCCGAACTGGTCCGGGACTTCGTGGAGGCCGGCGACGACCTGCGAGCGGCCGGGTACGCCGACACCGAACTACTGCAGGAAGCGTTCGCCTCGACCGCGGGCCAGCGGGCCAGCGGCGCCACCACCCGAGCGACGATCGACGGCATCCACCAGACCTCGGGCTCCGCCGGGACCGCGCACAGCACCGCCACGGCCCTCGGCGCCCTCGACGCCGGCCGCGCCGGTCGGACGGCCGCCGACCTCGCGGTGCGCTCT